>DASXWB010000940.1:0-4103 GCA_036503915.1 Lacipirellulaceae bacterium
CTGGCCGGCCGTGTGGTACACGTGGCGGAAGTCACGCGAAGCCGGCGGCATTTTGAAGCTGTGGCGGGCCATGCGCTCGAAGAACGCCTGCAAGACATGTGCGCTGGGCATGGGCGGGCAGCGCGGCGGCATGGTCAACGAGCTGGGCCATTTCCCCGAGGTATGCAAGAAGAGCCTGCAGGCGATGGTGGCCGATATGCAGGGCGCCATCCGCAGCGAGTTCTGGCGGCGCTATTTCATTCGCGAGCTTCAGCAGCTCTCGCCGCGCGAGCTGGAAGCCTGCGGTCGCCTCGTGGAGCCCCTGCGATACTCGCCGGAAACCGGCCGCTACACGCCAATCTCCTGGGAGGAAGCAATCACGCGAATCGCGACGAAGCTTCGCGCAACGCCCGCCGACGAAACATTCTGGTACTTCAGCGGACGCAGCAGCAACGAGGCCGGCTTTCTCTTGCAGCTCTTCGCGCGACTTTATGGCACGAACAACGTCAACAACTGCAGCTACTATTGCCACCAGGCCAGCGGCGTCGGCCTCACGAGCGTCACCGGCAGCGGCACAGCGACGATTGAGCTTGAAGACCTCGAACGGAGTGACCTGGTTTTCGTCATCGGCGGCAATCCGGCCAGCAACCATCCGCGGCTGATGCGCACGCTGCTGCGGGTGCGCCGCGGCGGCGGGCATGTGATTATCGTTAACCCGATTGTCGAAACCGGCCTCGTGCGCTTCAACGTGCCCAGCGATATCCGCAGCCTGTTGTTCGGCAGCAAAATCGCCAGTCTTTACATCCAGCCGCACATCGGCGGCGACCTGGCTCTGTTCACCGGCATTGCCAAGCGAATGCTGGAGATCGGCGCGCATGATGAGTCGTACTTGAGCGCGCACTGCCAAGGCTGGCCCGAGCTGCGGGCCCGGCTTGAGGAATTATCATGGGGCGAGATTGTCGCCAAAAGCGGCGTCTCGCGCGATGAAATCGACGAGATCGTCGCCTACTATGCCGCTGCGAAAAACGTCGTCTTCAGCTGGACGATGGGCATCACGCATCATGCCCACGGCGTGCAGAATGTGCAGGCCATCGCGAACCTCGCGTTGATGCGCGGCATGGTGGGCCGGGCCGGCTGCGGGCTGATGCCGATTCGCGGCCACTCGAACGTGCAAGGTATCGGCTCCATGGGCGTCACTCCGAAACTCAAAGACGCCATCTTCGAGCGGCTGCAAAATCACTTCGGCGTGGCGCTTCCTACGACGCCCGGGCGGGACACGATGGCCTCGATCGAAGGCGCCGCTGCCGGCGAGCTGAAGGTCGGCCTTTGCCTCGGCGGCAATCTTTACGGCTCCAACCCGGACGCCCATTTCGCCGCCCGCGCGCTTGGCAACCTCGATCAGATCACATATCTCAGCACGACGCTCAACACGGGTCATGCGCATGGCCTCGCGCGCGAGACGATCATTCTGCCGGTGCTCGCGCGCGACGAGGAGCCGCAGCCGACCACACAAGAGTCGATGTTCAACTACATCCGTCTCAGCGACGGCGGCCCGCGACGCCACGAGGGCCCACGCAGCGAAGTCGACGTCATCGCCAGTATCGCCGCGGCTGTTGCCGGCCCGGCAGCCCCCGGCTTCGCCGGGGGTTCATTCGACGGCGCCAACGTCGATGGGAACGGGAAGGATTGCAACGAGCAAAACCCCCGGCAGAGCCGAGGGCTGACGGCCATTGAATGGAACGGGATGCGCTCCACGGCGGAAATTCGCCAAACCATTGCCCGCATCGTGCCGGGTTTCGAAAAGCTGGCGGAAATCGACGAAACGAAGCAAGAATTCCAAATCGGCGGTCGCACGTTCCACCAGCCGCGCTTCGCCACGCCCGACGGTCGCGCACGGCTTCACACGCACGAGCTGCCGGAGTTACAGGCGATCGGCCTCGGCGAAATCCGCCTCATGACGCTCCGCAGCGAGGGCCAGTTCAACACGGTGGTCTACGAAGACGAAGACATCTACCGCGGCATCGACCGCCGCGACGTGATCCTGCTGCATCCCGACGACCTGGCGCGCTTCGGCCTGAACGACGGCGACCGAGTTACGATCCACGGCCCGGCCGGCAGCATGCCGAACATCCGCGCGACCGAGTTCCCTCAAATCAAACCTGGGAACGCGGCGATGTATTATCCAGAGTGCAACGTGTTAGTCAGCCGACATGTCGATCCGCTTAGTCGGACGCCTGCGTTTAAGGGCGTTGTAATTCGACTAGAACAACAACTTCAAGATACTCCCCTTAAGCTTCAAACTCACTTCGCGGAACACCCGAACGCCGGAAAATAGAGAGCGTTCCCGCCCGCAACTTCCAAAACTTGGAATCAATTATCACGTCGCGCTAGGTCGCTCGCGAATCGCTCTAAGGCCGCCGCAAACTCGGCGTCCTCGATGTCCCAGAGTGACCGGCCAGTTTCGTCTTCGGCCAACAAGCCGACGGTCGCAATGAACTGCCCAAGGCGCAGCTCTGGGCATTTCGCTTGTACTTCTGCGAGCCGTTCAAGCAGATTAGCAGGCAATTGGGTGGTACTCATATTGCATCTCCAATTCGACGACTGCGAGCTTTACCGCGTCGCAGCTTGCCGAGTACCTCGACTCTTACGCTCGTTCCGGGCAATAGCTTTGCGATGCGCGTAGCCCGTGTCACGCCATCAACCAATTCTAACACGTCGTCCGAGCCTTCGTAGGCGAGGAGTGGTGGCATTCCACTTGTCGATTTTCCATATTTGGCGATTTGTCGCTGAAGCTTATACGGATCGGCACCACTCGAACGGGCCGACGGGAGCCGCAATTCGGCCGGGTCAACATCTCTGAAGTCGGCTGCCATGGCATTAGGATACCGACTTGGATTCGAGCTAGAAATAAGCGAAGCGGTTCAGCCCGCGGTATCCAGATACGGGTCCTGGCTCATCGCGCGCTGCATCTTCTGGCGCTCTTTTTCGTGGTACAGCAAAATCTTGCGGTCGCGAAAGTGTTTGCGCTCCACCTTGCGCTGCGCGCTATAGAACAGCGAGTCGAAGCCGGAGAGCGGGCCTTGGCCCGCTAACTGCTCGCCTTGCTGTTTGAGCTTTTTGGATTTCTTCGGACCCAAACCAGTGAGCAGGATTTCATCGTCCAGCGCTAGGAACTGGCGGTACGTGCCCGGGTCGCCCTGGCGGCCACAGCGGCCGATGAGCTGCCGGTCGATGCGCTGCGACTCGTGCAATTCGGTGCAAATGACGTGCAGGCCGCCCAGCTCGGGCACCCCGTCCCCTAGCCGGATGTCCGTGCCGCGGCCGGCCATGTTCGTGGCCACCGTGACCTTGCCCACGTGCCCGGCATCGGCGACGATCGCCGCTTCCTTGGCGATGTGGCGTGCATTGAGCACGGAATGGTCAATACCTCGAGCCGTAAGCAATTGCGAGAGGCTTTCGCTCTTGTCGATCGAGCGCGTGCCCACCAGCACCGGCCGGCCGATTTTGTGCTGCTCCGACAGGTCAGCGATAATCGCCTGCCACTTCTCTTCGCTCGTGCCGAAAACAAGCGTGGGCAGCTTCTGGCGAATCGGCGGGCGATTCGTCGGCACGCTCACCACGCGGCACTTGTAAATCTTGCGCAGCTCGCGGGCACTCGTGCTCGCCGTGCCCGTCATGCCGGCCAGCCGCGCGTAACGCAGAAAGAAATCTTGCACGGTGATCCGCGCGGCCTGCGACGTGGCGAAAGTGATCTCGACGTCCTCCTTGGCCTCGACCGCCTGGTGGATGCCGGCCCGCCACTTGCGGCCTTCGCCCAAGCGGCCCGTAAACTCGTCGACGATCACGATCTCGCCGTCGCGAACCACGTAATGTCGGTCCAAAAACATCTCGCGGGCCACCTTGATCGCCCGCTCCACGTGCTCGTAAATCGTGGAGAGCGGCATGCGGTCCATCGCCGCCGGTTTCGCCAGCTCGCGCACGACGCGCCGGCCGACGAGCGTCAATTGCACGGTCTTGTCCTTGTGATCGTAATCGTAGTGATCCTCCTCGTTAAACTGCGGGGCCATTTTGGCCGCCCAGCGATACGCCTCCGCCTCGGCCTCTTCCTCCTCGCCGGGCAGCGC
>DASXWB010000941.1:0-4047 GCA_036503915.1 Lacipirellulaceae bacterium
CGACCATGCGCGCCACGCTCAACTGCCCCTCAATGGGCCCATCATTTTTTTATTTTGGCCTGCCCGCCAAAAATCATCGCGACAAGAAGCAAGGAGAACCCGCCATTTCAAACACCTAGGCTTTGTCCCAAAACGATCAGCCGCGGGGCGCTAGCCCCCGGTTTTGCAATCAAACCGGCCGCTAGCGCGGTCCGGCTGATGGTCAGATCGCGTTTTGAGACGAAGCCTAATCTTGATGACGATAAAAGCGCTTTCGAATTCGCGCACTCAACCGAACGCTTCTCGGAGCACTTCGAGGCTTCGCGGGATCGCCGTGCGCCAATCCTCTTTGCCTTCATATTCCAGCGAGACGTAGCCGCGATAATTGTGGCGGCGCAATAGCTCGGCGATGCGCTGATAGTCCAGCTCCAGCGCATACCAGATGCCGCCGCCGTAATACGTCTTGGCTTGCACGAGTACGGCCCGCGGGGCCATCAGCTCCAGTCGGTCGTAGGGATCTTCGAGAAAGTTGCCCGTGTCGAGCGTGGCCTGAAGCCAGGGCGAATCGACCGCGTCGATGATGCGCAGCACGCCCTCCGGTGTGCGCCCGAGGCCCCAATGGTTCTCGAGTCCCATAGTGACGCCACAACGCTCGGCCACCGGGACGCATCTTTCGAGCGAATCGATCACCCACGCGAAGCCGTCATCGTCGGTGTAGCCTTCGAGGTTTGGCTCGATGCCGCGATTGGCCATGAGCGTGTCGAAGTCCTTCGTCGTGCCCCAGCGGCCGGTGTTGACGCGAATTGTCGGAATGCCCAGCGCGTAGGCCAGCTCAATGGTGTGGATCGTTTTGTCCACGTTCTGTTGGCGCTCCTCTGCGTCGGGCGTGACAAAATCCTGGTGCGTGGAAAAGCCGCACAGGTCGAGGCCGTTGACGAAGGCCCGCTGCTTGAGCCGCTGCAGGTACGCGGGCGCTTCGCTCTCCATTTGCATGTGCAGGATCTCGACGCCGTCGAATCCCATGCGGGCCGCTTCGTCGATGCACTGATCGATCGAAAGTTTCGAATTCTCGAGGAACCGCCAAAACGAATACGTCGAAACGGCGATCCGGTTGCGCGGCGGAGTGATCGTGGAGTCGGGCGTTTCCTGAGCGCGCGCGGCGCCGGAGGCGGCGATTGCCGCGGCTCCGCCCAGGACGCTCGTGGTGAATTGGCGACGGGAGATGTGCATGGGGATGCTCCAGATGAGGAATAACGTGTAATGCGCTACATTCGGCTTTGCCGCTGATGCTATGCAAGTCGCTTGCGAATCGTCGGCGCATACACCGCGATGATTGCAAGAAGTGCCATAAATGTCGCCGGCTCGGGAACTCCCGCGAGCGAACTTCCTTGCGGGTCATCGATCGAGCGGCCGAAGTTTGCCCGCCAGTCGTTGTAGTCATCCTGGTCGTAGAGTGTGCCTTCGTTCTTCCGCCACACGACGTAGTCGGCGGCGTCGACCATACCATCCATGTTGAAGTCGCCGGGCAGCGCCGCCGGCCCGGCGGCGACTCCGATTAGCAAGGCATAAAGTCCGAATTCGACGTGCAACCCTGTGAAGTCGAGGTCATCGAAACCGGTCACGCCCAGGTAGTACACGCCGTCGGCGGGAATGAGCGCCCGAATCGCGGAAGCGAATGACGGGTATTCATCATACGGGAAATCGCTGTTCAGCGTGTCGTCCAGCTCGCTCTCCCCGCCTTCGCCAGCGTCTTCGTTCATGACAAGCGGCGTGCCGCTCGCATCGAACAGGCCCATCAGCGTGTCGGGAAAATCGAATGTAAACGGCAAGTCGTCGACCGGCCCGGTGATCGCACTCAAGACCTGCCCCTGCAAAAGATTGAGACGGAAGAAATCCACGTCCTCCTCGAGCAAGTCGGCCACGGCAATCGCGGCGCCGGACGGGCCGAGCGAAATCGCATCGGCGCCGGTTATCTCGTCGTTGTCCGGATCAGTGTCGCTAAAGTTGCCGCCCGTATTGGCCGAGTTTATGCGGCCGGCCGTCAAAATGTACTCGCCCGACTCCTCATGGAAGAACGTCGATGCGGCCCCGTCGAATTCGTAGTCGTTGAACCCAGTTACGCCGATATGATACGTGCCCGCGCTGGGGGCCCAGTAGCGAAATAGTGAGCCGCGGGTGTCCACTTGGGGCAGCTCGTCGGCAAAGTCGTCGTCATTGAAAGTCTGCTGCACGCCGCCGGAGAGCACGCTGGTGAACGTGTCCGGCACATCGAACGACGTGGGAAGATCATCGATCGGCGTAATCATGCCCAGCAGCACATCATCCTGGTCGAGTGACACGGAAAAGAAATCCACGTCGTTCCCGGGCTCCGCGAGGGCGGCCAGGTTCGCCACCGCGGAATCGGGCGCCAAATTGAGTGCGTCCGCAGTCGCTTGAGAGTCGTTCGTTGGATCGTTGTCGATTTGCGCAATAGCGTTCGCGGAACAGGCTACCGTTGCAAACACGGCTCCGATGAAGGCGCGAAAAGAATGCGGCCGACCGTGGCACGCCCTTTGAAAGAGACTGAGGAGACGCATAGGTGCCTCACGATGCGGAATCCTGATCGGGCGGCGGCGCTGATCCTTAATAATCCGTGTTGCTGCCGTAGAAAGCAAGCGCCGCGAGGCCGGTTCGCTCTTTGACGAGCTGGACGATCCGGTCGACCTCGTCGTCGGTCAGCGGCGAGACGTACGATTCGGCCGGGCGGCGGGCGATTGTGTAGATTTGCACGAGCTTCAGCTGGCCGCCCGCTGCGGTGATTTCGTTCAGTCGATCGCAAAACGCTTCAAGCTCGGCCGCGGGCGGCGGCTCGCCCGCGACGCGCATGAAGAGCGACTGAATCACCAGGGGCCGAACGCGTGCGGCCGACGTGATGTTGTCCAGAATCTGGCGGAACGGAATCGGCGTGCGCTCGATGAGGTGGTAATACTCGTCGGTGCCTGCTTCCAGTTTGGCCCAGATCTCGCCGTTGTTCTGATCCAGAATCTCGAGGCCGCGCTCGACGTGCGGCCGGTGGAACATGCTGGCGTTGGTGATGAGGACCATTTTGATTGCGGATTTCGGATTTCGGATTTCGGATTCAGATGCGTCAATCCGCAATCCCGGGTACCCTCTGGGTGCCGCAATCCGCAATTCAAAGTCTCGTTTTACTTTGGCGCATTCACTGATAATCTCATCGAAGTTCTTGTACGTCGTTGGTTCGCCGTCGCCGGAGAAGGCGATGTCGTTGAGACGGCGCAGGTGCGCGGGCACGTCGCCGAACTTCGGGCTCTGGAAGATTGCGCCCGAACCGACCAGCTCCAGCGTTGCGCGCAGTTCCTGGAGGAGGGCCTCCATTTCGACAAACCGCGTTTCGCTTTGCCGGGTGCGATCGACCTGGCAGTAGATGCAATCAAAGTTGCAGATCTTGTCGGGATTCAGGTTGACCCCGATCGAGATGCCGCCACTCCGCCGGCTGAGCACCGCGTAGACGAACCGGTTCTGCTCGAAAGTGCGGGCATGATCGGTGTGGAGCTGATGGGTGGACATTAAAGAGCTGTCAGATGACAGATGTCGGGCTTGCTGCGTGCTCAGCCGAGCGGTGTCAGAGTGTCGGTGCCGGCGGCTAATTCATCATACGGTGCGGCAATTGGCCAAGTCGAGTTTGGCGGCACGACGACTACCGCCCGTCGCCCGAATTGCGTTATGCTAAAGCTGGAATACGAGGGGAATAAACCGCCTGGATGCTGCGAATGGCAATGCGCCGGCGGCGAGCGGGCTCTCGGCGAAGTGACGAACACAGGAGGCAGACACCATGCCAACCAAACGGGTTCAAGGTTACGTAGGGGCCGCGAGCGGGCACCGCCCGACAGGGCGGTCGGCCCACGTAGGCGAGTCTCTCCGAGACTCGCATGAAACTCTTGGTTGTGCACTTAGGGCGCCGGGACCCAAAGATGCGCAAGCCTTTTCCATCCATCCGCGTCTCGGAGAGACGCGGCTACGTGGTTTTACGCTTGTCGAGCTGCTGGTCGTAATCGCGATTATCAGCAC
>DASXWB010000942.1:0-1786 GCA_036503915.1 Lacipirellulaceae bacterium
GATGTTTTCGCCGACCGTAAAGTAATGCGTATGCCCATCCAGCTGAGCCCCCAGCGTGCCTTGAACGTGCCAGAACTGGGTGAAGCCCGGGTCCAGATCGACATAGATCCTTAGTGGGATGGCTTCCTTGAGCGCTGGCCAGGTTAGATGGCCGCTGATGTTAACGAGGAGCGACGCCGTTCGGCTGATCGACTGCAATTCGGCCTTGCTGATGCCCCACAAGACTTCGCCCTTGCCGTCAACGAGCGCGGCCGAATGGTGCAACTTGAACTGGCTCAGTGTCTGGCGAAAATAATCAATGACGCGTGCAAGCCCATTCGTTTCTGAGGTGTCGTCATTCGCAGAATTCTGTGTATTGAGCTGTTCGATGAAGACGACCTTGTAACCAAGGCGCTTCAGCCCCAGCAGCCAGCTGAGGCGCACCCAGGCCTCGCCTCCATTGAAGGGCTTGTTCGCAATCGCCCCGCTAACGACAGCAAGCTTCATGGTGTCCATCAGGTTGCTTTACGCGACGTCCAACTCTCTCAAAAGCCGGGATAGAACCTTATCCGAATCAAAATGCTCCTCGGCCACGCGCCGCGCGGCCCGGCAATGCGCGTCGTAATCCCGGCAGATTCGTTCAACGCCTTCCACAGCTTCGTCCATGTTGCTAAACATGACCAGGCCCTCGCGCGCCGGGTACAGCTCGCGAATTCCGGTGTCCTGGACTAGCGCCGGCTTCCCGCTGGCCAGATAGCAGACGGTGCGGTCGCTGATCCAGCCGCCGCGTGTTTTGACGTACATATTCTTGGCAACGCCGAATTCCGCCTTGGAAGATTGAATGTAGGCCTGATAGTCGTGCGGCGTGCCGGCAACGGTCGACGGATCGACCAGGCGCCAGCCGTTTTGCTCAAGTAGCGACAGGTCTTGGGTTTCGTCCGGATGAATATCAAGAGCCAGCTCGAACGCCTGCGGGGTGCGGCTGGGCAGCTCCATAAACTTGCGAAATTCGTGGACGCGAAGACCGTATGTCGTGCCTTGATACTCGATCGGCCCGAAAATTCCCCGCCAGGTGATGATGCTCGTGAACTTTCCATCGTCCCGCGGCGCGCACTGCGGCCACTGCTCCAGTACAACGGGTGGCACCGTCGCAATCCAACGCAGGCCGCAAGTCGGGACGGTGCATTCAGGCCGGCCAACGTTGGCGCCGACGGAGACGTAAGCGTCGTGGCCGGTGAAAATGTCGGCCAAGCCCAGCTCCCGCCACATTTGGCCAAAGCCAGGATCGATGTCCAGGAATGCTCGGCGGCGTGCCGCGGCCAAAATTTCTTCATCGCGCAGAAAACCCATGACGTTGATCAAGCATGAGGCCCGCCTCACGCGGTCGATGACCTCTCTTCGGGAGAGCCCAATCGATCGTGTGCCGCCATCACATAAAAGCGAGTAACTATTGTGCAGGTCGAATTCCGCCATGACTTTCCGAAAGTACCGCACGCTCCATGACTCCTCGAGCGGGCAGCTCAGTCGTTGCTCGTCCACGTAGCTGTCCGGTTCGAGTGCATCCAAGTAAAGCACGTCGTAGCCCAGCCGGCGAAAGCCGAGCAAGTACTGCAGGAAGACCCAAAACTGGCCTCCACGTCCTGGCCGCTGCGCTCGGGAACCGGCAAGAATGATTCCGCACGCCATTTTCTAGATTGCCATGCAATAGCCAATGAGCATGCATGGTCGCGGTACCGTCGAGCGACACAAGCTGCCGATAGCTAATATTTATTAAACGATAAATAATTATTTGTAACAGAATTGCGAC
>DASXWB010000943.1:0-8964 GCA_036503915.1 Lacipirellulaceae bacterium
CACAAGGCGTTCATTGAAGTCACCGAACAGGGAACGGAAGCCGCTGCCGCAACCGAGGTCGAGCTTGCGCTTTGTTTTGCCGCGGGAACTCCCGTGCTCACACCGGAAGGCGAGAAACCGATCGAGCTGCTGAAAGTTGGCGACTACGTATTGGCCAGAGACGAACACAACCTCGAAGGCAATCTTCAACCAAAAGTCGTTGAAGAAACGCGCCGCGGCGAGGCGAACATTCTTGAGCTTCACGTGGGCGGTCGCATCATCCGCACGACCGAGCTGCATCCGTTCTTCGTGAAGGGGCGAGGCTGGATTCCAGCCGGCAAATTACAGGCGAAAGATCGCTTGTCGACTAATCTTCACGACTGGGTCGATGTTCACAAAGTAGTGGAAACTCGTTCGCCCGAGGCAGTCTACAACGTAAGGGTCGCCGATCATCACACCTATTTCGTCGGAAGTAAAGCATGGGGATTCGCTGTCTGGACCCATAACTTTTACGGCACTGGTTTTTATGCGGACCATCCGTTTCACTTTTTTATCCGAGACAATCCGAGTTCGACGATCACGTTCATGGGACGGATCGATGATCCATTGCAATTAGAAAACAGCCTTCACCCCACGGTCGAACAGAATAACGCGGGCATGGGCGACTTTAACAACGATGGCGAGGTTGACCACGCTGACTATAACGCGTGGAATGCTGCCTTCGGCGAAATAGGAAGTGCCCTATCAGCTGACGGAAATGACAACGGCGTGGTAGACGCCGCCGATTACGTGATTTGGCGCCGCAACGTGGACAGAATCATTGCCGCAGCGTCGATGAGCGATTTCGATAGCGGATCACTGCTTGCCGACTTGGCCAGTGGGGGACAGACAGAACTGGCCGTGGATTCAGTCTCCGCCAAGGTAAATGCGTTTACGGAAGATCGTGTCGAAGCACCGAAGGTGGAACCCGAGACTCTATTACCAACCTCCTCCACCCGACGTCTGAAGGCGTCTCTTAACCGGGACCATCCGGTGCAAATTACAGACGACGACTTCCTGCTGCTAGCGGTCGCAAGTGCGCTGCCGGACGCCGCAGCCGAGTCGGCACATCCAAACCCGATCTCGAAGGCTACAGATTACGGGCCGTCCCAGGACAACGTTTTCGCGGTGTTAGGAGTTGAAATGGAGATATGGCGACGAGCCGCGCTCGGAGTGTGATCAGCAACGACGCTGGCCTATTTTTTTGCTCACCTCGCCACGGCGAGTTCCAAGCAACTCGGCGCTCTTCCGCGAGTAGAGGGAAGTAGTGAAAACTACCCCCTCCCCAGCCCTCCCGATCTCGGCACGGCGCGTCGCCTACGGCGTCAAGCGGAGAAGAATAGTCGATTTAGTTGAGTAGGAAGAGGGTGAAAGTTACCAGTCGCCGATGATGAATTCGCCGTCGGCGCGGGTGGCGAGGCGGTCGAGCGTCGTGACGTCGATGTCTACGGCCAGCGGCGAAACGTGGCCGTCGCAGAACAAAAATTGACAAACGTTGGGGTGCCAGCTTCCAAAGTTATCGCAGACGCAGTTTTGGCAATTGTTGAGCGTACGGCAGTTGGTGCGGTCGGCCGGAGTCTGGGCGAGCGGTGCGTGGCGGCCGGCGACGCGGGCACAGTTGCTTTGGTTGTCGCCATTGTAGAGGGAGCCTTGGGCGTCCAGATTTCCCAGCGGAATGTGCTTCTCGCCGGCAAGCAGCGTTTTGCTCAGGCCGTCGGTGATGCGCTTGAAGCTGATTTCCGATTGCCAGCGGCGATCGCGATAGTTTGGAGTGAAGAACATCCGGGCAGTGATCAGGACGCCGTTGGCTTCGGGCCACCAATAGTCGGGAAATGGGCCGCGGGGGTCATCGCTCCCCGCGTTGCCGGCGTAATCGCCGCGCGCAGCGAGCGTGCCGTAGTCTCCCGAGTTTCCCTGGCTGTCGCGGACCAGGTTGGTTCCGACGCGTGACGGGCAGCCAAAGATCGGCACCAACGTTTCTCGCGCCGCCCGATTCACATTGGCGTAAAAATGCTTGTCAAGGCGCCATAGAGCCCCTAGGTTCTGCTCCTCGACGTAGGGCAAAATGATGGCGAACCAGGTAGGGTATCCATTGAAATACCGCGACGGCGGCAGCTTTTTATGATCGTTGTGAAACGACTGCAGGGCGACGCCGATCTGGTGCAAGTTGTTTGCGCAGCTGGCGCGGCGCGCCGACTCGCGGGCGGCCTGTACGGCCGGCAGGAGGAGCGCGACGAGCACGCCGATGATGGCGATCACCACGAGCAGCTCAACCAGGGTGAAGCCGCCGGTGCGGAAATGATGGTGTCGAACTTGCATCCCGGACTCTGCATAAGCGAAAAGCGAAGTCGCTTTCGGCGGGCCTCCTGGCAATCCACGGTAGCATAAACGCCAAGGAGCGTGCAACGCTTCCGCATGGCTCACAGGGCAAGCTGCCGTGAGAATCGAATCGCGCGCGTTGCAACTCGGCAATTCCTCCTTCAGCACTCGCCGCGGCGAGGGGCACCGGTGCGCGTTAGGCCAATTCGGGCTAAAACCACGGCGTAGTGAAAGTCTTCAACGCTGCATACAATAGCATTAGCGGTCACCCCGCTTCGCACGTCGGTCCTGAAGGGTCATTCGAGAGGCAAGGCGCATTTCAAGGAATCCGGCGATACACGTGCTCATTTGGAGTTGCTGCCGAAAGGCGAGAAGTCGGCATCGCCATGCCAGCCAGTTGGGCGAGCCCGAGTTGTAAGGCACATACAGAGTTGAAAGTTGTAGGTTCGAGACCTGCGTATTTTCATTATGGATGAGAGGAACGACGCTTTACGGTTTTTGTGGTCGCGGCTAACCCCTCAAACCTTGGGCCAATATGCCGAGCATTTTGCCAAGCTGCGATTCATGGAATGCGGGCTGGATGCATATTCGGCCGGACCAAATGACCGCGCAATCGATTGTCTGATTCGCTATGCACCCGGCCGGTGCCTGGAAGTTTGTGTTCAAGCGACTCGCAATCGCAACCGCGTGTTTATCGAGAAGGCGCTCGTCGGTTCCACGCCCGAACGAATCGCAGCGCGTCTCCGCCAGGCATTTTGCGTTGCCTTCTTCTTGTTTGAGGACGGTCGTGAACCGGAGATGTACTTGATTCCCGGCGACGCATTTTTGGACCCAAATCCTTGCCTCGTCGACAACAACGACGTCGAAGACGGGCTCGGCCCGCGCTTCGAAATAAATCCTCTAGCAAACTATGAGGCGATCCTGAATAAGTACCGTTTCGGGCGTCAGTTACTTGCAGGAATCATTCGAAAGGCGCACACCCAGTGAGCAGTCGGAACGGCGCGGACGAACTGCGGCGCGATCAAATGCACGCACTCCGTCGCGGTTCTCCTTTAGCACGCGCCGCGTCGAGCGCACCCGTCCGATACGTTTTTTTCCCGAAATGGTCCTGGCGCAGAAGCATATCAAGATCTGAAGTGCATTTCTCAAAAAAATTGAATCGGCATGTAATAACGGCTTGTCCAAAGCGATTAGTCATATGGGAGTGACGGTTCTTACTTTGCGAGGTTCGAAAATGAACAGTCTGCGTGGCGCTTTGACCCTGCTTTCAATTACCGTGACCTTTTGCGTCGGTTTACGAAGCGCCTCGTCGCAGAATCTCTCAGATCACGGGGTCGAGAAAGCGGCTGGGCCGCTGGTTACGAATCGAGTCGTCGATGGGCTGAGTGTAGGTTACATCGAAGGCGAGCACTACGGAATTGTGCACTTGGGAAGCTCGAACCGAGCCGGGAAAAAAGCCGGCAACTTGACCGTTTATGAGATTGGATCGGTTAGCAAGGTATTCACGGGGCTGATGCTGGCCGACGCGGTCGTACGGGGCGAGATTGATTTGGATGCGGCAACTGAGGTTGCTAATCCGGCCGGGATTCGGTTGCCGTCGCGTGATGGCACGCCGATCAAGTGGATTGATTTGATTACCCACCGGTCAGGGCTACCGCGGCTGCCAAGCAACTTGGCGCTGACCGATTTGAAGAATCCGTACCGTAATTACGATTCAAAAATGGCGGCCGCGTTCCTGAACGAATACGAATTGCCTCATAAGCCCGGCGAATCGCACGAATACTCAAACTTCGGCGCATCCGTTCTTGGGTACCTGGTTGCGCAGAACGCCGGCAAGACGTATCAAGAGCTGCTGCGGGAGCGAATCGCCGAGCCGCTGCGAATGACCGATTGCACCGTTTCGCTAAGCAGCGACCAGAGGAAGCGACTGGCCTTGCCGCATGACAGTTTCGGCTCTGCCACACTGCCCTGGACGTTTGCGGACCTGCCGGGGGCCGGCGGAATTCGTGCAACGATGCGCGACATGATGCGTTTCGCGAAGGCTCAATTGACTCCGCCAACTGGCACGCTCGGTGATGCAATCGAGTTGGCTTGGAAACAACACCGTGACGCTGACGCTTCAGGTCCTGCGATGGGATTGGGCTGGATCATTGCGGGCGATGGGCAGACCCGTTGGCACAACGGTCAGACGGGTGGATCCCATGCGGCGCTGTTCATCAATCGCGAGATAAAGAGCGCGGTTGTTGTGCTCAGTAACACGGCCGCCGAGGAAATCGATCAACTGGCGATACAGTTGATACGCAAAGCAGCAGGTGCCCAAACCAATGCCCAGCAAGGCGAACGGAATAACGCGCCTCCAAAGCTATCGCCGTTCACGGCCGTTCGATTTGAGGATGAGCAAGTGGTCGTCGCCTACGATGGTCAGACCTACCAGTGGCTTGAGTTCAACGGGATTAAAGTCGACGATATCGTCACGGCGTCAAAAAAACAGTTTGGCGGGCAGTGGCAGAAGCGAATCAGCGAAGACCTGGTCGAATTACTATGGGGCATGGGCCATCGGCCGGGCAACACGGTGAAACTGCGTCTACGAGACCTCAAAACGATCGAGGATATCGTCGTCGCGAACGCACCAATGACCGAAGAGAACCGCGCGCTCGTCAGGAATCGACAACAGGCCGATCAGGCAGCGTCTGGCGAGCGAGGCGATGACGATATGGCGATTGATGCGACGCTTCGTGGTCGGTTAGTCGGCCGCTATCAACTCACGCCCAACTTTATTTTCGATGTTCAAGATCGTGACGGGCGCCTGATGGTTGGTATTACCAATCAAGCCACCCAAGAGGTCTTCCCTGACTCTCCCACTCGATGGTCCTATCGTGGGGTGGACGCCACGCTTGAATTCGAACTCCCGAAGACTGGCCCGGCAAAGAGCCTCATTCTTCATCAAAATGGCGCCGAGCAGACCGCGTACCGAATTCAGTGAGCGACAATCCGCGTAAGTTTCTTGCTGGTCGAGCAACGAATGTAACACGTTGCCGGCCTACTGCCGCTTCAAGCAGGGAACTTTGAGCACGGCAAGCGGGTGGGTTTATGGAAGCGCTATTTCGATAATGGACAACTTACGGACGAGGGGCGTGTACGAGGGTGTGTACGGGGACGGCAAAAAGGTCGGCGAATGGATGGTGTACGATAAGACCGGCGCGCTGAAACAGTGCAAAGTCTTCAAAGCAAAGAAGTAACCTCGGCCGGCGCCCTGTCCCTTGCAAAGTGCTCGCGTGTGCGGCGTCGCTATTAGCCTTCGCTGCGGTGCAGGAACTTGTCGAGGATGCCGTTGACGAACTGGGCCGATTGGGCGCTGCCGAACCGCTTGGCCAACTCGACGGCCTCATTAATGGCGGCGCGGTCTGGGATGTCGGTGTAGAGGATTTCGTAGGCGCCCAGGCGGAGCACGTTGCGGTCGGTGGCCGCCATGCGCGCCAGGCTCCAGTTGTCGGCCGTCTTCGAGAGCAGCTCGTCCAGCTCTTGAAGATTGCGCCTTACGCCCAGGATGAGCGACAGGCAGAATTCTTCCAATTCGGGGTTATTCAGCCGGCCATGAAGGAATTTCTTGGTGGCCTCGACCGAGGAGCGCGGGTTGACATCGTCCTCGAAGAGGATTTGCAAGGCGACTTCGCGAGCACGGCTGCGGCGGGACATGAGTGGGTCAGGTGAGTAAGTGAGTAAGTGAATAGGTGAGTAGGTAGTAGATTCCACGACCTACTCACTTACTCACCAACTCACCTACTCACTTTCCTCTGAAAGGTTCTTCAACAAGCCTACCATATGGATTGCGGCTTGGGCGCATTCGGCGCCTTTGTTGCCGGCTTTGCCGCCGGCGCGCTCGATGGCTTGCTCCATTGTCTCACACGTCAATACGCCGAACAACACGGGAACGTTCGCGGTGAGAGCGATTTGACTGATTGCGAGGCTGACTGCGCGGTTGATGTGCAGATCGTGCGACGTTTCGCCGCGAATCACGGCGCCTAGACACAACACCGCGCTGTAGGCGCCGGAATCGGCCATGCGCTGGGCCACGAGCGGAATTTCGAACGAGCCGGGCACCCAGGCGACGTCGATGGCATCATCTGCAACGCCATTTTCGGCAAGCGTGCTTATTGCCCCTTCAAGCAGTTTGCTCGTGATCGACTCGTTCCAGCGGGCGACAACGATTGCGAAACGGTCGTCGGGACCGCGGTCGGAAATAGGGACGATGTTCGGCATTTACGGCGATCTAGGATCGCGATGCAATCTCAACGGCGCCACGAAGCTGCTCGTATACGCCATCCGGTGCCAAATCGGCGCCGTTTGGCCAGGCTACTGCACCGAACTCGTCCACAAAAACCTGACGAAAAACGGCGGGTTCGCGCAATGGCTCAAAGACCGGGCCAAATAGCCGGTCCTTTAATGAAATCACACCTTGCACGCCGTCGTCGAAGGTGATGTCGAGCTGGTAAGGGTCGAGCGGCTTTGCAGCGACGATACGGCGCATTGTTTACTCCAGCGGCTGGATTTCGTTAAGCGGCAAGTGCGCTTCGGCGCGCCGCCAGTTCTCGCGCAATTCCTCGCGATGCTCAACCGCCCACTCTAATACCAAGCCAAGCGGACGCCGTCGAAGCTTTCCTTCACTAATCTGAAGTGTGTCAATCTCAATCTTCGCGGCATCATTGCCATAATAGGCGTGGAAATGAGGTGGAGGATGATCGTCGAAGTACATTCGAATTGTGATGCCATAAAATTGGCTAATAGTCGGCATCCTGCTCCCTCAATACTACTCCTTCACGCTCATCAAAAACTCAGCGTTCGTCTTGGTTTTCTGCAGCCGCGTCGTCAGCAGCTCCATGGCGTCGGTGGGGCTCATGTCGTTGAGCACGCGGCGCAGCAGGCAGATGCGGCGGTGCTCTTCCGGGTCCATGAGGTTTTCTTCTTTGCGCGTGCCGCTGCGCGTGATGTCGATCGAGGGCCAGATGCGGCGGTCCACCAGCCGGCGGTCGAGGACGATCTCCTGGTTGCCGGTGCCTTTAAATTCTTCGAAGATGACCTCGTCCATCTTGCTGCCCGTGTCCACGAGCGCCGTGGCGACGATCGTGAGCGAGCCGCCGTCCTCCACCTTGCGCGCCGAGCCGAAGAAGCGCTTGGGCCGCTGCATCGCGTTGGCGTCGATGCCGCCGGAGAGAATTTTTCCGGAGTGCGGGCATTCGGCGTTCCAGGCACGGGCCAACCGCGTGATCGAGTCGAGGAAAATCAATACGTCCTTTCCGTATTCGACCATCCGCTTGGCCTTCTCGATGACCATCTCGCTGACCTGCACATGCCGGGCGCTTGTTTCATCGAACGTGGAGCTGATCACCTCGCAGTGGGGGCCTTTGATCTGCCGCTCCATGTCGGTGACCTCTTCCGGCCGCTCGTCGATGAGCAGCATGATCACGTAGGCGTCCGGATAGTTCGTGAGAACGCTCTTGGCCATTTTCTGCAGGAGGATCGTCTTGCCGGCCCGCGGCGGGCTGACAATGAGGCCGCGCTGGCCGAAGCCGATCGGCACAATCATGTCGACGACCCGCATCTCGATTTCGTTCGCGGTCGTCTCCATGACGATGCGGCCGTCGGGGTGCACCGGCGTAAGGTCGTCGAAGTAAATCTTCTTTGCCAGCAGGTTCGGATCGTCGCCGTTGATCGCCTCCACGCGTAGCAGGGCGAAGTAGCGCTCATTTTCCTTAGGCGGGCGGATGGTGCCGGCCACCGTATTGCCGTTGCGCAGGCCGAAGCGGCGAATCTGGCTCGGCGACACATAAATATCGTCCGGGCACGATAAATAGTGATAATCCGGGCTGCGCAGGAAACCGAAGCCGTCGGGCAGGATTTCCAGCGTGCCCTCTCCGTACATCAGGCCCTTGAGCTTCACCCGCTCCTTGAGGATTCGGAAGATCAGCTCTTGCTTCTTCAGGCCGGTGACGTCGGGGACGCTTTCCGCCTCCGCCGTGGCAATCAGCTCCGGCACACTCATCCGCTGCAGCTCGGCAATGTGGATGTTCCGATCGTGTGCATCATCCTTGGCGATGGCCGCTCCGATGCGCCGCACGCGCTCGGCCGCCTTGTCGAGCTCCTCGGCGAGCGACAGTGGCTCCTCGCGGTCGAGCTCCGCCAACAGATCGGGATCGATGGCCACGTCGCCGTTTTGGTCGGAACGCTTGCGCCGCTGCACTGGCCGCGTGCGATGATTGCGCGCGTCGCGTGGAGGTGAATCAGACATCGGATTTTCGCTCCTGAAAAGAAAGAGCGCATGGCGCGCGGATGGCGCCTGGGGGTGGGGTGGGATGGACGAACAGACGGGATCTCGGCAGGCTCGAACGGCCCGCCATGAGGTTGCCTCTCTCGAGTATTATTGCACACCAAGGGCAACCAAGGGAAGACGAAACGGGCCAGCAATGCTAGCGCCTGCCGAAAATTAACAGACCGCGGTTGCGCTGTAGCCGGCCTCTTTGAGGTCGGCGGTGGTATTGCGCCGGGGTCACAGACCCCGGCTACAGCTCATCCTTATCATTCGATGCAATCACATGATTTCGCCAGAACTCGCTCACCGCTTGCCGAAGC
>DASXWB010000944.1:0-2779 GCA_036503915.1 Lacipirellulaceae bacterium
ATCTCGACGAGTATGTTACCGGCCGGCTCGACCGGCTCGATGTTGTCTACACGAAATTCGTTAGCGTCGCGCGGCAGCACGTCACTGTCGAGACGCTGTTGCCACTGTCGGCGATTGGCGGGGCGGCCGGTGCGGCTGGCACTGGCGGAGCCGGTGGTCGGCGTGCAATTTACGAGTTCTTGCCGTCGCCCGAAAGCATTTTGGAAGAGGTCGTGCCGGCGAGCTTCAAGGTGAAACTGTTCAAGTGCTTTCTCGATTCCGCCGTGAGCGAGCAGATCGCTCGCATGGTCGCCATGAAAAGCGCGACGGAGAACGCTGGCGACCTGATTCACCGCCTTAGCCGGCAATACAACCGTGCCCGGCAAAGCCGAATTACTTCCGAGTTGATGGATGTGATCGGAGGCGCCGAGGCGTTGAGTTAGATAGTTGTTAGTTGATAGTTGCGACAAGCAAACAACTATCAACTATCCACTATCTACTATCAAAAGCCCACCCAACCACCCATGGCTACCGCAGCACCCACCAAATCCACCGCACAAAACATCGGCCGCATCACGCAAATCATCGGCTCCACGTTCGACGTGGAGTTCGCCGAGGACAGCCTTCCCGCGATTTACAATGCCGTGCGCGTGACCTCCGAGCATAAAGGCGTGAAGATAAATCTCACCGGCGAGGTGCAGCAGCATTTGGGCGGCGGGCGCGTGCGCTGCGTCGCACTGGGCAGCACCGACGGCCTCGTGCGCGGCCAGGATTGCCTTGATACGGGCGGCCCGGTGAAGGTGCCCGTGGGGAAGGTGACGCTCGGACGCGTGTTCAACGTCACGGGCGACCCGGTCGACGGTCGCGGGCCGGTCGACGCCGAGGAATATTGGCCGATCCATCGCGAGCCGCCGTTACTGCGCGATCTATCCACAAAAACGGAGTTGTTCGAAACCGGCATTAAAGTCATCGACCTGCTTACGCCGTTTGTGCGCGGCGGCAAGGCCGGCCTGTTCGGCGGCGCCGGGCTCGGCAAGACGGTGATTCTCACCGAGCTGATTGCCCGCATCGCGTCGGCGCACGGCGGCTACAGCGTGTTCGCCGGCGTCGGCGAGCGCACGCGCGAAGGCACGAGTCTGTGGCTGGAAATGCAGGAGGCCAAGATCGGCGACACGGGCCGCAGCGTTATCGATCAGACGTGCATGGTGTTCGGCCAGATGAACGAGCCGCCCGGCGCGCGGCTGCGCGTAGCCCTCTCGGCCCTGACGATGGCCGAGTACTTCCGCGACAAGACAGGCGCCGACACGCTGCTGTTCATCGACAACATCTTCCGCTTTTCGCAGGCGGGGAGCGAGGTATCTGCTCTGTTGGGCCGGATGCCGTCCGCGGTGGGTTATCAGCCGACGCTCGCCACCGAAATGGGCGCGCTGCAGGAGCGAATCGCCTCGACCACAAGCGGCGCTGTTACATCGATTCAGGCCGTGTATGTGCCGGCCGACGACCCCACGGATCCAGCTCCGGCAACTGCGTTCAGCCAGCTCGATGCGTTCGTTTACTTGGAGCGCTCGATCTCGGAAAAGGGCATTTACCCGGCAATCGATCCGCTGGCGTCCAACAGCCGGATCCTCGATCCACAGTATGTCGGCGAGCGGCATTTCCGGGTGGCCCGCCGTGTGCAAACGATTCTGCAGCGCTACCGCGAGTTGCAGGACATCATCGCCATCCTCGGCGTCGACGAGCTGGCGGAAGAGGACAAGCTCGTGGTTCACCGCGCCCGTCGAATCGAGCGATTCCTGTCGCAGCCGTTCCTCGTGGCCGAGGTGTTCACCGGTAAGCCCGGCGAGATCACGCCGCTGGCCGAGACGATCCGCAGCTTCGAGGAGATTTGCGACGGCAAATGGGACCACCTCTCCGAGGACGCGTTCATGTACGTCGGCGCGATCGAGCAGGCCGAGGCCCAGTGGAAGAAATTGCAGCAGAAGTAAAAGCATGTTTGGCGTCTGCGGCCGCTTGGCGTTGGCCGCAAGGCCGAGTCTAGCTAAGTAACCGCCTCCATTTATCGCTAGCGCCAGAACAACTATGGCCCATGCCAATTCATCAACCGCCGCCCTGCACTGCCTTGTGGTGACGCCGGAGGCCACGGTGATCGACACCTCGGCCGAGTTCGTGGCCTTGCCCTTGTACGACGGCGAGGCGGGCATCGCACCGGGCCGCAGCCCGCTTATCGGCCGGCTCGGCTACGGCGAGCTGCGCATCCGCCGCGCCGCGGACTCGACGATTCACATGTATGTCGACGGCGGGTTCGTTCAGGTCGTCGACAATGTAGTATCGGTGCTCACCAATCGCGCGATCCCCGCTATCTCGATCGATCCGGCAACCGCCGCCGAGCAGCTCCGCTCTGCGCTGGCCAGTCGTGCCGCGGGCAGGCAAGAGCTGGCCATTCGCGACCGCCTGGTGGCCCAAGCCCGCGGCCAGATGCGCGTGGCGAATCGTACCCGCGCGACGACAACATTGTCGTAACGTTGCAGCTCGTGGCAAAATCAGGCTCACTATCTCTGGCGGAGCCATCCGATATCTTGATTAAGGGTCTGTCGACGCGCAAGGACTTAGCGCGGCCTTCGGCCGCAACCAAATGTTATGAAAGCAAACGCAGAGCCAAGCAGTGATGGAGAAGCGATCAGCGCAAACCTTCTCCACAGACTACCTCCGGTAGTCGAAGAATTTGCGCCCGCTTTCGTGGTCCTGCCAGCATCAACTGATGCGTGGACTCCACCACCCGGGCATATCTGACGACCATGCG
>DASXWB010000945.1:0-1603 GCA_036503915.1 Lacipirellulaceae bacterium
GTGAAAGACGGCCGGCTGGAGCTGGACGGTTTGTTCGCAACCAACCTTTATTCGACCGAGGGTCTGCTCGAAGCGCTCAAGGACCTACGTAAAAGCGGCGTGCAGATGGATGTCGTGTTTGTCGGCTTCGACACGAACCCCAAGTTGATCGAGGAAATGAACGAGGGCAACCTAGATGCGCTCGTGTCGCAAAAGCCGCACCGCATGGGGTACCTCGCGGTGGAAACCCTCGTCAAGCATCTGCGCCGCGAGAAAGTCGCGCCGAGGATCGACACTGGCGTGGAAATGGTCACCGCCGAGCGCCTGAAAAACGAGCCCGAAATCCGCGAGCTCGTCGGATTGGAATAGGTTTTAAGCTGATCAATCTGAACTATGAAAATTCTCACGCAGAGTCGCAGTGAACGCGGAGGGTCTTAAGTCACAAGGAGGGGCTTAAGTAACAAATCGTTGCTCGGCGTCGTCTGCGCCTCCGCGTGAGACAGGTATATGTTGGAGCCATCTTCTAATACCGCCCGATTGGAAATGCGCGGCGTTTCGAAGCGCTTTGGCGCCACGCGGGCGTTGCATCGCGTGAACCTGCAGGTGCGGCCGGGCGAAGTGCTGGCCCTTGTGGGCGAAAACGGCGCCGGTAAAAGTACGCTCATGAAGGTTCTCTCCGGCGCCCACGCTCCGGATGAAGGCGAGATGTGGCTCGATGGCCAGCCCTACCAGCCGCGCAGCCCGCTCGACGCCCGGCGGCATGGCATCGCGATGATCTACCAGGAACTTTCACTCGCGCCGCACATGTCGGTCATGGAGAACATTTTGCTAGGCATTGAGCCGACCATCGGTCCACTCATCCGCTGGTCTGAAATGCGCCGCCGGGCCGCGGCGGCCCTCGAAGAGGTCGGCGTCCGCAATGTGCGTCCGGAAACGCCCGTTCATCGCCTATCGATCGCGCAGCAGCAGATGGTGGAAATTGCCCGCTCGGTCGCCTTGGAAAGCCGGGTGCTCGTGCTCGATGAGCCGACCAGCAGCCTGACGCGGCACGACATCGAGCGGCTGTTTGCTCTCATCCGATCGTTACGCTTTCGCGGGATTTCCATCATTTATATTTCGCATTTCCTGGAAGAGGTTCAGCAAATCAGCGATCGCTTCGCGGTGCTGCGCGATGGAGAATCGGTCGGCGACGGCGTAACCGCCGCGACGCCGCTTCACAACATTATCGCCATGATGGTTGGCCGCGAAGTGAACGAGCTTTACCCGCGCTCACAGCGGCGCGACGACGGCGAAGTCGTGCTCGAGCTTGAGCAACTGCGCGGCATCGAGAAACCTGTTTCGGCCAGCCTGCAGCTACGGCGGGGCAGGGTGCTCGGCATCGCCGGCTTGATGGGCGCTGGCCGCACCGAGCTGCTGCGCGCGATCTTCGGCTTGGAGCGCGTGGCGAGTGGCGATATCCGCGTCGGCACTTTTTCCGGCCGCTCGACGCCGCAGCGCCGCTGGGCTCAGGGCGTGGGCATGGTGAGTGAAGACCGCAAGCAGGAAGGCCTTGCCTTGGGCTTGTCGGTCGCCGACAACATGACGATGTCGCGACTCGGGGGTCTGGGCCCTTGGCGGTTTGTAT
>DASXWB010000946.1:0-6894 GCA_036503915.1 Lacipirellulaceae bacterium
TACCTACGCCAAGGATCGCCGGGACGCGGAAACGGCCTGTCAAAACCTGGAAAAACACAAAGACGCCGCCGCACAGAAACCGCTGGTCGACGCGATCAAGACCAAGATGGCCAAGGCCACCGAGCTGGCAAAGGATCCTGCGAAAATCGACGCAGCCAATGCCGAACTCAAACTTGCCAAACAAGAGATCGACTCCGCCACGAAAGTGCTGGGCGAGGTCGATGCGGTGAACACCGCAGCGGGCAACGCTTCAGACGCGACCACCGCCAAGAAATCTCTCGACGCGCTGAAGGTCTCGCTCGACGCCGCCAAGAAGCACAAGCACGCTGCCGATTTCGCCAAAGAGTTCAAGGAGCTCGACGACAAGGTGGCGTCCGCTGAGAAAAACCTCAATGGTGCCGCCACGGTTCCGGATGCAATCAAAGAAATCAAGACGATTGGCGATGACTTGTCGAAGGTCATGATCCAGCTCAGGCAGCAGGACGGGTACGCTGCAGACCGGGCGGCGCTGGATGTTCGCCTGAAGAACGTGAGGACTTTGCCCGAAGCCAAAGCGATCCAGGCCAACATTACTCCCATCGAGGCTGCCCTCAAGGACGCCAACGCGCAAGACAAGGCGCACGCGTTCGATAAACGGGCCGAAGCGATGGAAAAGGCGCGCGCTGCCGCCGACCTGGCCGAGAAGACCGCCGCCCAGAGCAAGACCTACGATGCCCGGCAGAAAAAACTCGAGACCGACGTGACGGGCTCTTCGCTGAATGCGGCAGACAAGAAGCAGGTGACCGACGCGATCAAGCTCGCAGCCCAACAGGCCACCGCGCTCAAGTACGACGACGCCACGAAGGTGCTTGTGAAAGCCGAAGCCACTTATGAATCGCTCCTCATTAACGGCTACGCGAAGCAGAACCCGCCAGACCTAGCGAAGATCAAGGCTGCCGCACAGCGGATGATGAACCGCGGCAACGCCAAGGAGATCGACAAGCTGATCCAGAAGCTGCCCAACTCGACCAAGCACGACGTGCTGAAGACCCTGGCCAAAGAGCGATTCGGCATCGAGCTGAAAACCGATTCCGGTTCCGCGACGAAAAGCGCTAAGGCGCTGCTGAACATGATGGCAAAAGTGCCGGATGATGTCAGAGACAACCCCAGCCTGAAGACGGTCGAGCGCCGCAGCCCGAACAAGAACGGTGGATGGTACGAACCCGACACGAAGTCCGTGGTAATGAAGGGCCGCCCAGGGCAGGCCACGCAAGACTTTGGCGCCAAAATCGCCAGCGAGCTTCCCGCCGACATCGACCCCAAGTGCAAACCGAAGGACGCGCGCTCCGTCGATTTCTTTGACTTTGCGACGCTGCACGAGCTCGGGCACTCGGTGGACGACAATCTTCAATTCATGGCTTCGCGCGAGGGCAAGCCCGCCTTCGGCAACTGGAGAACTGTTGGCGGAAACTTCGATGCCATGGTCGATGCGCTGGCCAAATGGTTTAAATACGACAGCACACGCGAGCAGAAAAATGCAATCTCCGATCTGGCCCAGGGCAACAAGGTCACCTGGCCGACTCCTCCCGCCGGCAAGGAGGCCGAGTGGAAGACCGCGAAGGATAATCTCATCAAGTGGCATGGGCGGGCAACCAAGGAGGGCGTCTGGGAGAAAGAGAGCGAAACGAGCAAGATCAACATCGACGGGACGGTGTTCCACCTGGCTTACCCACGGACTTGGGTCAGTTACGACTATGCCGCCCGCAAGCAGGGCATGACCGGTTACCAGTTCCGTGCACCCGGCGAGTGGTTCGCCGAGCTCTACGCCAGCTACCGGATGGATAAGCTGCAGTCTGACCACCCGGCCATCGGTTGGTTGAGGAAACTCAAAGTGTAAAAAGGGCAGCACATGTCTATTTTTCGTACAGTCGAAGTTAGCTGTCCCTCCTGCGAGGCGAGCGTCTCGTTCAACCTCGTGCACAGCGTTAACGCCGACCGCCGGCCCGACCTGCGCGAATCTATCCTCAATCGATCCTTCCAGCGGCAACCTTGCCCATCGTGCGAGTACGAATTCCGCATCGAGCCCGAGTTTTCGTACATGGACATGCGTCGCGGACAGTTCATTGCCGTCTGGCCCTCGCAAGCTGCCGATGATTTCGAGAGCTACGAACAGCGCTCTCGCAGCAGCTTCGAATATGCCTACGGCGCCGACTCCCCACCCGAGGCGCAGGACATCGGCCGGTTGCTCACTCCGCGCTTAGTCTTCGGTTGGATCGCGCTCAATGAGAAGCTAATCGCGCAGCAGGCGGGCATCGATGATGTCGTCTTGGAGCTCGCCAAGCTGGCGCTTATCCGTACCGGTACCGACGGCCCCGGAGTCGGCACCGGCACCGAGCTGCGCCTCATCGGCGTGGAAGAGGAAAAGCTAGTGCTGGGCTGGTTCCCGCGCGGCGGAGAGGAGCTGACCGATGTGGTAGCCGTATCCAAGGACCTTCTCCAGGAAATAGAATCCCAGCCCGACCAATGGAAAGAGCTCCGCGACGAGCTCGCCAACTCCTACTTCGTCGACTACCGCCGCTTCTACATTTCGGTGGCCTAAACCTTGCCGCTGCTTCGTATGTCGTACGTCTCGGTCAACAAACCACAGAGCCTGCCGGTTGGCAGGCTTTTTCATACGCTATGACGGAGATCAGTTTCTATGTCGATGGCTGGGTCAGCTTTGCCATCCATGGCTTTACAGCCTGTGCGGCACGGAACGCCGGTACCTAATTAGCGCGCAGCCGCCGCGCCAGTGCCAAGGCCGGGCGTGCCCGATTGTGAGTAGTAGCGCGACGTGTTGAGATAGGTCGCCCGTCGTGAAGGCCGCGCAAACCAGGCGCCTTTTCCGGTTGGGGCCACGAGCTGGCCGGTCACGGCTCGCTGCTCGAAGTTCTGGACGTTTGAATTGAGCTGCTGCAGCGCCCGATTCTGCTGCAGCAAGAGTCGCTTTTGCTCCTGGTTCGTTTGGTACTGTTGCTGCAGCGGGCGTACCAGAGCCTGGTAATTCGGAATGGCTCGGTTGTCGAATCCGTCGTTGCGGAACAGGTTCAAATAGGGGCTGACCGTGGGCCGGCTAGGCTCGTAGCGCCGCACCTGGGCCATGCTGGCGGGCGCCGTGCAAAGCACGTGCAGGCACGCTACTAGCGCTGCCAGCAGCCATAGCTTTTCTTGGTGCACCATTGCCGCATCCTCTGTGATGGTGGAGTCTGTCCGAATTTTACTCGACTTAACTCAATGTTCAACCTCAAGGATTCCATCGAGTTTTCCGATGGTATCAATTGTAGCGGCTAGCCTGCGCGACTCGTTAGCGCGAGGGGGGCTGTCGTCCAAACAACGGCAACGACGAACGATTCATGTTCACTAGGGGCGCCTGGCTGCCGACTTTCTGTTTGCTCCTGCTGTTGGCAGGCAGCCAGGGATGCCATTGGGTCTATCCGGGCCGCAATCCGCACGGGCCCGAGCCGTGTATTCCGCCCGAGGTTCCGCGCGAGCTGTCGAAAACGACGCTGCCGGACTACATCATCGAGCCGCCGGACGTGCTGTCGATCGAGGCGATCAGCCTCGTGCCGAAGTCGCCGTATCAGTTGCGGCCGCTCGACGCGGTGACGGTGATCGTCACGGGCGTCGACGAGGCGGCGAACATCTCGGGCCAGTACATCGTTCAGCCGAACGGCAACCTGCAGCTGCTTCCGGCCGGCGGCGCGCCGCCTGCGGCCAGCGAGCTGGCGGCGCTGCCGGCGGCCGGGCGCACCGTCGAGGAGATTCAGACGACGCTTCAGGCGACGCTCGCGCGGCTCTATGAGAAGCCGCAGGTGTGGGTGACGCTTGCACAGTTGGCCGCCCAACAACAGATCATTGGCGAACATTTGGTGGCGCCGGACGGCAAAGTGAATCTGGGCACGTACGGCCGCGTGCGCATCGTCGGGATGACGATCGAAGAAGCCCGCGCGGCCATCGAGGCGCACCTCTCGCAATACCTCCAGGATCCGCAAATCGCCGTCGATGTGCTGGGCTACAACAGCAAGGTATACTACGTCGTCACACAGGGGGCAGGGCTGGGCGACCGCGTCGTCATCCTGCCGGCCAAAGGCAACGAGACAATTCTCGACGCCATCGGCCAGATTCAAGGACTGGAGTCGAACCAGTCGACGCGGATGTGGGTTGCGCGGCCGGGCACGAATGAATGCCACGGCGACCAGATCCTCCCCATCGATTGGCTGGCGGTCACGCAGCGCGGCGACACGACGACGAACTATCAGCTCTTGCCCGGCGACCGGTTATACGTTTCCGAGGACAAGCTGGTCGCCGTCGATACGCAGCTTGGCAAGATCATTTCGCCGATGGAGCGCATCCTCGGCTTCACAGCCTTGGGCACCTCCACGGTGCAAAACCTTGTGTTCTTCAAGCAACAAGGTCAGCGCGGCTTTCAGGGCGGGTTCTAGTTGGGAACTCGACCGGGGGGGTGTTGGGTATGGTAAGGCACGTCGGCTTGGTGATTCTTGCACTCAGCTTTGCAGTAGTGACCGGTTGTCACGTAGGTTGTTGCAGCAAGCGCGCCAGCGAAAAGAAATGCCCGACGGACATCCGCAAAACGCATTGCTGGTGTTTCGGCGAAGATGCATTGTTCCGATATCCGTGCGGTCCCAACCGCGTGTTCTACGGGCACAAGGCGACTTGCTGGCGCGAGTGGCCGACAAGTGGTTCACACTGGCGCGACGTGCATTGCGGCCCGCCGATGTCGCCCGAAGTCATGCCGCATGAGGCTGAGTTGTTCGGTGTACCGGGCGCCGGGCCAGTGCCAGCAGAGGGCGACGAGACCAACCCATTCCGCGGGGAAGCGGGCGAGGCACCGCCGCTCCCGGAAATGCAATCGCCAAGTTTCACTGAGCCTGGTGCTCAGGAACCGAATTCGCTTCCCCCCGCGCCTGAAAACGCCGGTGGAGCTCAGCCGGAAATTCCGCAAGGGCAGGACGCGGCACCGGACCAGCCGATGCCCGACGCACCGATGTCGGGTGACGAATCGCAGCCGATGGCGAATCTAGATCAACCAGAGGCGGCTTTTACGAAGCTTGATCGAGCGCCCGCCCAACCGCAGAATTCCACAGTAGATGAGAATAGGGCTTTGCCCGCTATTGTGGCGGCCCCGCGATACGTCGTTGAGGATGCGTTGCCGCCTGGCGCGGCGACATCATCAGCGCCGATGACCGAAAGTGGGTCGCGGTGGAGACTCGTCGTGCACGACAACCCGGATGGAGTTGCGACGGACAACCGAGTTAACGCGTCCCTTTTCCGGCCGCCAAGTTTCAGCGGCACGCTAACCGAAACGGCGCCCGCTCAAAAATCCGCACCGCAGAAACGTTCGCTCGAAGAAGAAACGGGCCACGCGCTGCAGCGATTCATATCGTTCGAAACCCCGCCAAGCGCGAATCGATAGCCGGCGACCGGTAGCCTCGCCACTCTCCGACATAGCGCTGTCAAATTGCGATGGCGCGCGTTGTTGTCATCACACAACTGCCAGCCGCGTTTGCAGCATAACCATCTCGCGGTATCGACCGCCCGCGGCCATGAGCTCGTGGCTGCCGATCTCGATGATCCAGCCGTTCTAAATCACGACGATGCGATCGGCATGCGTGATCGTGCTCACAAATGCCATGGACCCTCAGTTCACTGAGGAGGTTAGCTACGCGTATACGAGAATCCTGAAAGCTCTCAGCCCGTTCGATGCTCGGCTGCTAAATTAAGCCCGCGCGCGATGCGGTTGCGCGTTGAGGCCGACCGCGTAGTGAGTCTTCATCGAAGCATTGCACGGTACCTCCCCCCATATTGGGCCCCCGGAACTGCTCGCGTTTGCCCGGACTCCCCTGGACACGAAGCCATACTGGCCGATTGATCCGCCCTTAGCGAATGCTCCGACTTTTCGACGTTGTCACTCTCGCCGGCGCTGCGGCCATTTGGCCGCAAAGCTGGAGTTTTATACATGGTGCGTTATAATAAAGGCTGCGCGAACATCGGACGAACTCTGTGCTTGGCGACTCGGGAAGGGCCGGTTTCCAGGGGCTGCTCGAACTACGAATTGTCTTTGGCGAGGAGCCTCTCATGCACTTCTGGAAAGTGACTGCCGTCGCGCTTTTCGGCATGGCCGCGCTCGGCATGTTCTCGCACTGTGCTCACGCCGCCAACTATAGCGAAAGCACCGACGGCGATTTGTCGAATGTCCATACAAATCCCACGCCTTTTCCCTTGTCGGTTGGCACCAATGTGCTGACGGCGACCACGGGTCTCGACGGCGATCTCGAATACGTTCGAGCCGATGTGCCCGCTGGTGCACGCTTGGCGAGCCTCGTGTTGCAGTCGTATAGTAGCGTGCGCCCAGTGGCTTTCATCGGCATGCGAATCGGAACAAGCATCCCAGTGGATGCATGCTGCGCCACAGCCTCTGATTTAACGGGATACACATTTTTTGGAACCGCACCAGGCAATGTCGGACAAGATATTCTGCCTGAAATGGGCACGGGCATCGGTGCCATGGGTTTCACGCCCCCGCTCCCCGCAGGTTCCTATACATTTTGGATACAACAGGCGAGCGAAGACGCTACGAGCTATCAGTTCAACTTCAACGTCGAGCAACTCGTAACGCCCGGCGTGGTCGGTGACTACAATGGCGACAACGTCGTGAACGCGGCCGATTACGTTGTCTGGCGCAAGAACATTGGCGCGTCAACGCTTACCCACCGAGACCCAGAAAACGCCGGCGCGGTAGGCGAGGCCGATTATCTATCGTGGCGCGAAAATTTTGGCCGCTCAGCACTCGCGCCGGGCACTGTGGTTTCGATTCCAGAGCCAACAACCTGTCTGCTGCTTGCGATTGCTGGCTTA
>DASXWB010000947.1:0-2032 GCA_036503915.1 Lacipirellulaceae bacterium
CGCGTCGATGGCGGACCAATGTTCAAGCGCATGCGCCCGCGAGCCCGCGGCATGGCGCATGTCGTAGCACGTCGCAGTTCGCATATCAGGGTTAGCGTGGAATAGCGTGGGGTTTGGCGCCGGCGGCCACGCCGGATGTAATAGATGCGGCGTGGCCGCCGCCGCTAATGGAATCGAACACCATGGGTCAAAAAATCAATCCAATCGGCTTTCGCACCGGCATCATGCTCGGGTGGAAGAGCCGCTGGTATGCCTCGAAGAAAGAGTTCGCCGAACTCCTGGTCGAGGACCAAAAGATTCGCAAGTACGTCACGGAGAAATACAAGTTCGCCGGCATCCCCAAGGTTGAGATCGAGCGCACGCGCGACGAAGTGAAGGTCGTGCTTCACGCGGCGCGGCCGGGCGTGATCATCGGACGCAAGGGCCAGCAGGTCGATCAGCTCCAGGAAGAGCTGCAGAATCTGGTGGGCCGGCGGATCAACATCAAAATCGAAGAAATCGCGCGGCCGGAATTGCAGGCTCACCTGGTGGCCGAGGAAATCGCCGAGCAGCTGTCCAAGCGGGCCAGTTTCCGGCGCACGATGAAACGCGTGATCGATCAAACCATGGAAGCCGGGGCCAAGGGCATCAAGGTGCAGCTCTCCGGCCGGCTGGGCGGCGCCGAAATGGCCCGCTGCGAAAAACAAAACGCCGGGTCGATCCCGCTCAGCACGCTGCGGGCGAAGATCGATTACGGATTTGTGGAAGCCAAGACGGCGCAAGGCAATATTGGCGTCCAGGTGTGGATTAACCAAGGCATGTACGAGGACGAGTCCGATGGCGCTGATGCCCAAGAGGGTCAAGCACCGAAAAAGCCAAAGAGGACGTATAAAAGGTAACGCCACGCGCGGAAACAGCGTCGTCTTTGGCGAGTACGGGTTGCAGGCGGTCGAAGGCGGCTGGGTCAGCGCGCAGACGATCGAGGCCGGCCGTATCGCCGCGACGCAGTACATCCGCGGCGAAGGGCGGCTGTACGTCCGGGTGTTCCCACACAAGTCGATCACGTCGATCCCGCTCGAAACCCGCATGGGCAAGGGCAAGGGCGAGCCCGAATACTGGGCGGCGGTCGTGCGCCCCGGCACGATCCTGTTCGAATTAGGCGGCGTGACCGAAGCGGCGGCGAAGATGTGCCTGGCGCGCCTCGCGCACAAAATGCCGATCCGCGTGCGAATGGTCAAACGACAGGGGTGAGTAAGTGAGTAGGTGAGTGAGTGAGTAGGTAAAGAACCTCAGTTGTGCTACCTACTCACTTACTCACTTACTCACCTACTCACATGTGAATACACCATGGCCAAAATAACCGAACTCCGCGACATGAGCGACGAGCAGCTCGGCCTTACGCTCAAGGAAGCGACCGAGAACCTGTTCCGGCTGCGAATCCGCTCGCAAACCGAGCGGCTCGACGCGCCCAGCGAGCTGCGCCGCAACCGCCGGCTCGTCGCGCGGATTAAGACATTGCAAACGCAAAGAACCAAGAAAGCAGAAGCGAAATAGCGGCGCTGTCAGCTGTCGGCTGTCGACTGTCGGCCAGAAGGCAGGCAGCGGCTCTGGCCGAAAGCTGACAGCCGATAGCCGAAAGCCTACACCATGCCCAAACGACAAGTCATTGGCGTAGTCACCAGCGACAAGATGAACAAATCGCGCCGGGTGGAGATCGAGCGCTTGGTGCAGCACCCGATGTACGGCAAGTTCATGCGCCGCCGCACGGTGTGCCACGTGCACGATGAAAACAATGAGTCGCACGAAGGCGACACAGTGGAGATCATCGAAGCCCCGCCGCGCTCCAAGCTCAAGCGCTGGGACTTGTTGCGAATCGTCACGCGAGCTCAACAGGTCGATGTCGCCGCGACGCGCGCCGCGGCGGAGATCCAAGAAGAAGCGATGGCCGCTGCCCGCGGGGAAATAACGGCCGACAACCAAAGCATATGATCCAAGATTTGTAGGGTGTGCCGAGTCCGCGAGACACACCAGATTGATATTGTTTAACGGGTGC
>DASXWB010000948.1:0-1773 GCA_036503915.1 Lacipirellulaceae bacterium
CATGCACGCCGGCGAAGGCGATACGCCGGTCAAGCAACTGGTCGGCGGCAAAACGTTCAAGAGGCCGCTGGGCGGTTTCGTGGCCGTCGCGAATGTCGGCCGCGCAAATAATTGGCTTGGCCACGATTTGGCTCTGGCCAACCTCTATGGCTTCGGCCGAATCGCCTGGCACCCGGATGTCGCGAGTAAAGCCGTCGCCGAAGAGTGGACGCGCCTGACATTCGGCCATGATCCACTCGTGGTCGGGGCGCTGGTCGACATGCTGCTCAAGTCGTGGCGGATTTACGAAAACTACACCGGCCCGCTCGGCGCCGGCTCGCTTACCGACATGGGGGGCACACACTATGGCCCAGGTATCGAGTCGGCGAACTCCGCCTCCTGGGCGCCCTGGCATAGTGCCGATGCCAGCGGCATTGGCAAGAACCGCACTGTCGCGACCGGCACCGGTTTCATTTCGCAGTATCGGCCGCGCGTTGCCGAGCAGTTCGAGTCCATAGAAACCTGCCCCGATGCGCTGCTGCTCTTCATGCATCATGTGCCCTACACGCACACGCTCGATTCGGGCAAGACGGTCATCCAGCACGTTTATGACTCGCACTACGAAGGCGCCCGCGACGCCGCGCGTCTGGCCGGGCAGTGGCAATCGCTCAAAGGCCGCGTCGACGATAAGCGATATGAAGCCGTGCTGTCCCGCTTAAATTATCAGGCCGGTCACGCCAAAGTGTGGCGCGATGCGGTCTGCAGCTGGTTCCTGCAACGCTCGGGCATCGCCGACAACGAAGGCCGCGTCGGCAACTATCCGAATCGTTTGGAAGCCGAATCGCTTACGCTCGAAGGCTACGAGCCGCAAAACGTCACCCCTTGGGAAACGGCTTCCGGCGGCCAGTGTGCCCAATGCACCGATGCCAGCGGCAAAGGCGCCCTCAGTATGAAGTTCGACGGCAAGGCCGGCTGGTTCAATATCGACATCGCCTACTTCGATGAAAACGACGGCGCCGCGCGATTCCGCCTCCTCATCGCAGGGCAAGTCGTCGATGAATGGACGGCGGGCGACACGCTGCCCGACAACAAACCCAACGGCAACACCTCAACGCGTCGTCAAACGGCGCGCATCGCCCTGCGCCCCGGTGACGAAATCCGCATCGAAGCCACCGCCGACGGCGGCGAACGCGCGGCACTCGACTACCTCGAAATCGAACCGGCCGGCGGATGATTCGCCGTCGTTGCGTAAATCGCTCTGAACTGAGTCGGTGAATCTACCGCACGCGCACGCGGAACCGAAGCACGCCGCCTTGGCCCGGCTCGACCGGGTCGGTGATCTCCCAGCGCAGCACCAGCGAGCCGTTATTCGGTTCGGTGATGAAGTTGGCGTCGACGCTGCTTTGGGCCGTTTCAGGAATGTACTCGAACCGGGTGGAAAGATTGTCGGCTATCGTGACGTTGCCGATCACCTGGTCGCCCACGTTGTCGAACCGCAGCGTGAATTCGACTTCTTCGCCCGGCAGCGCATGGCCGCGCGAGGCCAGCTTCAACAGCCGCAGCCGCGGGCTGTGTGGCTCGTCGGTTTGATAGATGATGCCGACTTGTCGCACGCCGGCCATCTCGTGCGCTGCTTTCACGCCAAACACAACTTGCGGCGCCTGCACGCCCGTGAGCGTGATGGCCGCCTGAACGGCGCGCTCCACGAGGGGTTTTTCCGCGTTGCTGACCTCGCCGGTGCGAATGACCTGCAAATTCGCGTAGGCGGCGAGCGAATCGAACACATCCATCGTC
>DASXWB010000949.1:0-2931 GCA_036503915.1 Lacipirellulaceae bacterium
GCCTGTCGCGAGATGCGTCGTTCAGCGCGCGTGAAAACCCCTAGGTGCGGCGCTACTTCCTCTCGGGTGAGGCGGCAACCGAGCATCGTTGCCCATCGCTCCGATTCACTTTCCCTCCCTGGGGACCCTTCAGGGGGAGCGACCATGCGCGCTACGCTCAACTGCCCCTCAATGGGCCCATCATTTTTTTATTTTTGGCCTGCCCGCCAAAATCAACACGACAGAAAACAAGGAGAACCTAGCGAGTTTCAAAAACCTGGTGGTGGATGACAAGAACCAGTTTCAAAACTGCCCTAATTAACCGGACGCTAGCCACCCAGGGGTACCCGCCGGCTGATCCGATCAGCCGCGGGGCGCTAGCCCCCGGTTTTGAAACTGGTTCAATTAAAATTAGGGGTGGCATGCTTTCGCGCAGCGTGAGCATACCGATGTCGCGTCGCTCCAATGGCAGGGCCTCAAGCGGCAGGCGATCGGGCTGCATACTTTCGTCGGCCACTGTCGGCGCCGCCGCCCAATAGCCCCAGGTCAATCAGCACCGCCAGGACGACGACTATGAGATAAATCCCCGTAACTGAGCCGTTCGTGTTTACGGCCCAGGCATACGCCAGCGTCGTCAGCGGCAGAAAGAAAAACCCTAACAGCGGCCAGAGGACTGTTTCATACGCTCGCCCGAGATAGTTGCTAAACAGCCAAACCAGAACGATCGCCAACCTTGGAAAGAAAAGCGCCAGGCATCCCAGGAAGCAAGGCATGTTATTGATGACTCCTTGGTTGGCCGATTCGATGGCGAATCGAGCATCGGCACACGCATTTAGCTGCCGGCCGTTGTGGCGCCACCGGCGGCGACATAGGACGCCGCGATTTCTGCGGCCTGTTCAATGACGGTTTGCGAAGTTTGCCCGCGCGATGAGATCAGCGATGTCGGCGCCCCGCTGCCGTAGCCCTTGAGCGGATTGTTCCAGCGGATCGTGCCGGTGAGCGGATCGAGACAATAGATGTAGCCGTTGGTGGAAACGATCAGCCGGTCGCCGTCCAAAAGCAGCGTGACGTAGCCGGACTTCATCTCGTTGTTCGACCAAACAATCTCGCCGCTGTCGCGATCGAGCGCCAGTGCGTAGCCGTTGAGGCCCACGAAGATAAGTTGGTCGATGGTCATGGCTGCTCTCTGGGTATGGCGTTTTGCACCTCTGGCGAAATTCTAATTTCGCCGATCCTGGACGGCAATATTTCGCAGAGGGAGTTATCGTCTTTTGCTTGCCGCGCGCAGGTTGTCGAGTGCCTGCCAATGCCTTTCAAGCGCCTTGCGCCCCTTGGTTGTAAGCGCATATTCGGTGTGCGCTATTTTGCCGTTAAAACTCTTCCTGACTTGGACGTAGCCGGCCCCTTCCAGCTTTTCGATATGCGACGACAGGTTGCCCTTGCTCAGGCCGAGCGTCGAGAGCAGGAAGTTGAAATCGACCGTGTCGACTCCTCCGAGCATCGCCATGATTCGCAGGCGGACCGGCTCATGAATCGTGCGATCGAGCTCCATCACGCCGGCCCTCCATTATGCTCGAGCTGCGCCTCGTCGAGCTGCCGCCCTACAATAGTGCGAACGCTGTGCAAGGCCCAGCGGCTATAGAGATGGCTGATGATGCTTGTCAGCAGGCCGTAGCCGATGACCGGCACGAGCATGTTTAAGATTTCCCACTGGCCGTGGAACGCGATCGGAGCGCCCGCCACGATCGCGATGGCGTGCAACGCATAGAGCAGCGGCCAGAGCAGCTGAACATTTCCCGTCGCCGGCCGCATTAGAAAATTCAGCGCAGCCAAGAACGGCACAATGTACAGGGCCGAAATCGGCTGCATATATTCGTCGGTGGGCAAATAACCGAGCAAACCGAGCACCACGTGGATTATCACGCACATCCCCAAGCCGAGGCCCAGGCAGGCAACGAGCCACGTCTGGCGGGCACGCGGCATATTGATCGTCGCCTGGCCTTCTGCTTCATACAGTCTTTCGGCCAATTCCTGGAGGCGCCGGCCGCCCCATCGTGGGACTGAAAGATAAATCGTGAATGCCAACGCAACGATCGCGATTCCCAGGCAAAGCGAAAACAGCCCGGTGTGGCCGTTGCGGTAAGCGATACCGCCCCATAGCGAGGACAGGCTGATCGCGAGAAACAAGAGACCAAACACGATCAGGCCGACCGCGACCGGCAAACTGCGATTCTGGGCATAGCGCCGGACCCACCGTTGAATCCGCCGCGACTCTTCCAACTCATTGTGTTCCGGTGCGGGCAAATTGCTCATGTTTGCAACCCTTTCGTGATTTTGGGACAACAACCGTTACGTCCCCGTTCAAAACTAGGGCGCTACCTGCGACGCCAACTAGTTTGTATCACAAACCGGTTTGTGAGTCAAGCTCCTTTTTAGGGAAAATTGGGCTCCACCGGCCAAAGAGCGTTAATCTATTTCGACGATGCGCTTCGCATGCTTGGGCACTTCGGCGATGAGAGTTGCTTCGCCTTCCCGGCTGGGCATCTCCAAAAGCGGGTTAGTGTGCGCACTTGGAATGGCGCAGCTGCAGGAAAACAGCGATGCAGGCCATCGCGAGCCAGAGAGTTGCCGGTTCGGGGATGGCGGCATTCGCACTGGCAGAGCCAGTGGCACCCGAGCGCGCCACGGCCGCTGCCCCGTCGGCCGTGGCGCCGAAATTGGCGCGCCAGTTATCGTAACCCTGCTGCGAGCCATCGGTCTTGCGCCAAACCGCATAGTCGGCGGCATCCACCGTACCGTCGGCGTTGAAGTCGCCCGGCATGGCGACGACTAAGCTCACCGCGTTTTCCTCGTATCGGACGTCGAAAAACAAGCCATTGTTGAGCGTCGGCAAAATCTCCGTCGCGAACGTGCCCGTAATACCCGCGGCGGCGTTCAAGATAAGAAACATAT
>DASXWB010000950.1:0-14649 GCA_036503915.1 Lacipirellulaceae bacterium
CCAGCGGGATCGCGATCGCGGCCGCTATGGCGCCGGCCGTGATGTAGGGGTGCGCCCTGACCCATTCAAGCGAGCCATGCAACGGTCCGCCGTGTCCGCGGGCGCCCCACTGTCCACGCACAACCTGATTTCCGCAAACCACTAATGCCTCCGGCTGAGCTGCCGGCGGGGCCGTATTGTGCGCCCACAGACGGCATACGCTTATTCCTTCATGCGTCACCAGCTGGTATTGCCCGCCGCGCAGGCCTTGAGCGGCAAACGTGCCGTTCTCGTCGGTCGTAGTGCGAACGACTTCGTGCGAACCGAATTGAATCGAAACAGTTTGATTCGCTCGAGGAACGCCCTGCCGGTCGACAACCTGACCGACAAGCACCCCGCCGGGCCGCAGCGCCACGTCCATCGCGCCGGCCATTGGCTCGGCCGCGACGGCCGGTGGCGGGATCACCATCCCGACACAGGCCACTGCAGCGGCCATTGTTCCCCATAGATTGCGTTTCATGACCATTCCCCCTTAGCGACTCGCCGCGTTACCACTCTGGAAGCGTCGTCTTTAGCAGCCGGCGCTTGCTGTATGTTGCCTTACTATCTTCGGTAGGGCCCAGTCCAAGCTGCCAACAAAAACGACGCCAGATGATAGCACTGCCTCAACAATGCCAGCTAGTCACCGGTATCGGCCTAAAAGGCGGAATCACTTAACGCCGTTTCCGTTACCGTGTGAAAAAACGGCACACTTCGCCATAGGTTGCCATCGCGCCGGCAACCAACTCCGGATCCCCATTTCCCTGGCTACCGCCAATGTTTGAAATGCGAGATCATTTGTTCAGTTGGGTTTGGCACAGCCTGCGCCAGCCGCGCAGAAAGCTTTCCCGGCGGGACCGATTGCTGGTAGCAGGCGAGATAATCGACCAACTGGGCGCGGGCTGGCTCTGGCCCGTGCAGCATGAAGTGCACCCAGGCCCAGGAATGGCGGTAATCGGCCGAGTCCAGTTCCGCCAGCGTTTCGCGCTCCTCGAGCGATTGGACCGTGCGGACCATCCCCAGCCGCAAGCTCCACTTCCATTTAAGATCGTTGAAGTATGGATGTTGCGATGCCCGCTGGCTGGCTGGCACCTCGAAGTACTTGGCCAGCCCTTCATCCAACCACAGCGGCACCGCGGGCAGGACCGAATGCAATAGGGCATGCGTGCACTCGTGGCGCAGGTCCACGTCCAGGTCAGCTTTGCGATAGGTGTACACGCCGGGCGCACCGCCTTCCCAAATGAAAAGCGCCGGACGGTAGGGTACCTTGGGAAAATAGTGCTCGACGTACGTTTTGTACTGCTCTTCGCTGGCAAACAGGTAGACGTATATCGGGTTGCGCGCCGGCGGAACTGCCAGCGTGAGCGAGACTTCGTTTTGCAACTCAGGAAGCTCTTGAAACAGCCGCTCGTATTCTGAAAGCGGGAACGCGGCCTGGATCGTAAACACGCCCACCTGCCGCGAGTCGACCCAGAATGCCTCGTCAGCCTGGCATTGCGAGACGCCTACAAGCGACACAGCCGTCGCGATTATCACTGCATGCTTCAAATGCGGCATTGCACGTCCTGTTGTCGATTGTCAGGCGGCGGATTTCCTGCGCCACCAGCTGCGCTGCGCACCCTGAGTCTTGCCGCATCGCGTTGGGACCGACTGTCCGGCCGCGACCAGCGCAGGATTGTGGCAGCAAAGCGCGGCGGCGCTTTCGACGCCGACAAGTTCCATCACGCGTTCGTATGCGCGCCGCATCACAGGACGGCGCGCCTTCGCGCCGTGGCCGTCAGTGGCTACGAAGTGAGCCAGGCCGCTTGTGATGAGCGCTTCGGCCAGCTTCTGACAAGTCTCGCCAAATGACCCGCACAAGCTGCCAGCGGTGATTTGCAGCAGGCAGCCGGCATCGATGAGCGGCTTGAGAACATCGGGGCGGCGAAGGATTCCTTCATTTCGCTCCGGATGCGACAAGATTGCCACGATGTTGTAACGCGCGAGGCGCTCGACAACGGGCTCGAGCGGCAAATAAAGCTCGTGAGGCAACTCCAATAAAACGTGCCGGCCATGATCGCCAAGTGTCAACACGTTGCCCGACAATAGCTGCTCAACAAGCTGGTCTTCGACGCGAACATCGGCGCCTGGCAGAACCGTAAGGGGCACACCGGCATCTGCGAGGCGCTGTTTCAGCTCGCTTACTCGGAGGCGAATTGCGTCGCGCTGGTTGCGCCGATATCCGCCAAGCTGGTGTGGCGTGGCGATGATCGTTGCCGTGCCGTCCTCAGCAGCCAGCCGCGCCATCGCCAGCGATTCACCCCAATCGCGTGCGCCGTCGTCGAGCCCCGGCAAGATGTGGCAGTGAATATCCACAAACGAAGTCATCAAATCTCCGAGCGTAGCACTGCCGGCGACGCGAAATGCAGGAAGAAAAGATGGGTGGACGCATCATTTCAATGCGTCGCGCAGAAAAGCGGTGCGGATTATAGCGGACCGCGCGCAGCGGTCAACGGCGACGGCTCGATTTAAGGCTTGAAAAGCGACGAGCAAGCCATCAATGCTGGCTTGACTCGCTGCATTACAGCTGCAGCGGCCAATCCGTGAGAAGCTCGGCGCCCTTCTCGGTGACCAGATAATTATTCTCCAAGCGCACGCCGAGGCGAAGCTCCTCGTGATACAGCCCCGGCTCCACGGCCAGAAAATCGCCCTCGGCCAACGTGTCGTCCCAGCGTGGATTGAGGTGCGGCCCCTCCTGCGGAGCGAGACCGACTCCGTGCCCCAGGTGATGGTTGAAAATCCACGGCGCGTGCTCGTTTAGTTGGCGGTCGATCTTTTGAAACAGTTCACGGCAGCGCAGCCCCGGCTTCACCTCGGACTGGATGACCGCGAACATGGCGGACACGGCCTGCCATGCGGCGCGCTGTTTGGCCGTCGGTTCGCCGCCGACCGCAATCGTGCGCGCGTTGTCCGAGAAGTATCCGCGAAAGCCGACGCCGAGATCCAGAATGAAAAGCTCCCCGGCTGCCGCCCGGCGATTGCGAGGCGGACCTCCGCGCGAGCCCGACTGAAAATCCTGACCGAAGTATGTGAGCGGCTCGCCGAGCGTGTGCACGGCGACTGAATGCAGCTCGGCGTACACTTCCAATTCATTCACGCCCGGCGCGACGACCTGGCGGGCCCGCTCGTACATGGCGCGGTTCGCCTCGTTCGCGCGGCGCAGCATGCGCAGCTCATCGGCGTCCTTGCGGCGACGCATTTCGAACACGATCGAATCGATCTCGACCAGCGGTGCATTCCAGCCCAAGAAGAGCTGCGGACAAAAAGCCTCGAACTCGCATCCGGCGCGCTTGGGCCGCTTCGGCAGCTTGGATTGCAGCACGGCCGAGCTGGCGGCGCGCTGCTCGTCGCGCGTCGTCGAATGCCATTTCGCTTCATAGCCCAGCACTTCGTCGGCAGCCACGGCCTCGCCGGCTTGCCGGTCGGGGAGGACGAGCGTGACATGGCCGTCAGCCGTCAGCGCTGCGATCGGCTCGAAAGGGGCCCGCACGTGCAGGCCGGTGAGCCATTGCACCGACTCGCGCCGGGAGAGGATGGTCAGATCCACGTCCAAAGGTTCAACCGCTTCGAGCAGCCGCCGCTGGCGGGCGCGGCACGCGTCGATGTCTATTGAATATGAGTCCATGGTCGTCGCTGCTGCACATGGCTCGGTTTTCGAGCACATCGTGCGTGCTACCTGGTACGTTGTACTGAGTACGCAGTACTTAGTACACGGTACTCAGTCCTTGATGTACAACCCGACGGGGTTTACTCGCGTGTCAGCTGCCTACTCACCTGCTCACCGGGCACCATCCGCCGGATGGTCCACCTACTCACCTACTCACCGGGCACCATCCGCAGGATGGTCCACCTACTCACCTCATAACACAGCTCACTCATCCCCATCAGTCACCGTCGGCTCATCGATCACCGTGTCGAACCCGAGCGGATGTTCGCTGAGAGGGTCGACGATTCGAATCGACTTCTCGCCTGCGAGCAGTTCGTCGATCAGGTGGCCCACCAGCTCGGCTCGCCAGCCGCGGGCCAATAACGGCGGCGAGTCGCCGGAGTCCGAATTCCCGAAACCGAGTCGGTAGGCGATCAGGTCGCGCACATCGGTGGCGGTGCCGGCGAGACTCGTGGCCACGTTTGCGCTGCGGCAGATGCTTGAAAGCGCGGGCGACAAGAACTGACCCAGCAAGTTGAGCTGCGAGGGCATCGCCTCGGACGAGCCGCGCTGGATGTCCTCCAGCGGGGCTTCCAGCCCGCGGCGCACACAGGCGGCTAGTTCGTCCATCATCTGGCGCTTCATGCTCCGCTGCATTCCACGCACGGCGCGGATTCGCTCCACGTTGTCGGTCTTGCGCTTGGCCAGTTCCACAATGAGATCGTCGCGCAAGATTCGCCGCGGCGGAACGTCGCGCTGCTCAGCCTCGGCTTGCCGCCACTGCCACAGCTCGCGCACGATGGCCAGGCTGCGCATCGACAGGTTGCCGATTCCCGACACGCGCCGCCATCGCGGCCGCTCGCGCGATTCGCAGACTTCGTCGATCCAAGCCTGCATCTCCTCGTCGAACCAGGCCAGCCGCCCGCGCCGGTTGAGGCGGTGTTTGAGCTCGTCGTGCAACGACAACAAGTAGCGCACGTCCTCGAGCGCGTACTCGATTTGGTAGTCCGTAAGCGGCCGGCGGCGCCAGTCGGTCCGCTGCTCGCCCTTCGAGGCCCGCACACCCAGGAATTTAGTGACCACCGAGCTATACGATGCCGGATACTCCGTGCTGCAGAAGCCGGCGGCGAGCTGCGTGTCGAACAGGGCGTGCGGCGGGCGCCCGCAGGCGGAAAGCGAAAAGGTGAATTCCTCGCGCGCGGCGTGCGCGATCGTCGTGTGCTGACCGTCACACAGCGTCCGCCAGAATTCCGTAAGGTCCCCTGAGCGGTACGGATCAATGACCGCCATTACTTCCTTGGTAGCCACCTGCACGAGACACAACTCGGGCCGGAACGTGTCCTCGGAAACAAATTCCGTATCGATCCCGATGCGATCGGCGCGCTCCAGACGCCGGCAGAAGTCGGCGAGCTGCGCCGGTGAAGTGATCGTTTCGTGGGACACGGCAGAAAATCAGGCTGTCGGCTGTCAGCTATTGGCTATCGGCCAATCTATCTAGCCGACAGCCGATAGCCACGTTCAGTAAGGAAATAGAAGATACAACCACATCATGAGGAAAAACAGCGGGAGCAGGACCAGGCAGCTATAGACCATGTAGCCGAAAAAGCTGGGCATGGCGACGCCCGAGCGTTCGGCAATCGCTCGCACCATGAAGTTCGGGCCGTTACCGATGTAAGTCATCGCGCCCATGAACACGGCCCCCAGGCTGATTCCAATCAGCGTGAGCTCTTCGACGCCGGCTACGGATGTTTTCCCCTCGGGAACGGGCCTGGCTTGCGCCGTCTTGAAAAAAACTAAATACGTCGGAGCGTTATCCAGCGCGCTCGATAGTGAACCGGTTACCCAGAAGAACTGAGCCGGCGTGCGAATTCCAAGCTCGTCGCCCCGCTCGTGCAGAATCTGCAGCGCCGGTTGCATCGCGATGAAGATGCCGCTGAACAGCGCCGCCACCTCCACGATCGCGTGGTAGTTAAATTGGTTGTCGTCGCGCAGTTTTTGGCTGCCGAACCATAGCGACACGGCCACGAGCGCCAATTGAACCATCTCGCGCAGGTACATCCACGCGTGCCAATTGGTGCCGGGCACCGTCTTGCTTGGATCCAGCAGCGCAACGGCCAGCACCACGCCCGCCAAAAGAGGGACATTGAGCTGCCAGCCACTGAACATGAGGCGCCTCTGCTGCGTTACGTCGCGGCGGATATCGGCCGCCGATTCTCGCGGGTAATACCAGAAACGGTCGAGCAGCACATAGATCGCCAGCAACAGCGCGTTGATGAACAGCCACTCCTTCCACAGCACCAAAGTCCACAGGAAGGGAACGCCCTGAAGGTATCCGAGGAACAGCGGCGGGTCCCCGATCGGAAGCAAACACCCGCCGCAGTTGCAGACGACAAAAATGAAAAACACAATCGTGTGCACGACGTGCTTCCGCTCGCGGTTGGTTTCCAGAACCGGACGAATGAGAAGCATCGCCGCTCCGGTCGTACCGATGAAGCTGGCCAGGATGCCGCCGACGCCGATAAATGCCGCGTTGGTAAGCGGCCGGGCTTCGAGGTCGCCCGTGATCCGGATGCCGCCGCTGATCGCAAACAGGCTGAACAGCAATACGATGAACGGGATGAACTCGCTCAAAATGGCGTTTTCGAAAACTGTTTGCACAAAACCGAGTTGCACGCCGCTATCCTTGGGCTCGACGACGTGGTGTGCGGGCCAGTGGCCCTCGAGCGGCGCTCGATGCACAAACGCATAGTAGGCGAGTGTCACCAGGGCGCAAGCTGCGGCTATTAGGAAGCGATTCCGGTTGGAGTCCCACCAATGCATCGTCGCCGGAATGAGCGGCAACACGGCAATGGCCGCGAGCAAGAGCATGAAGGGTATGACAGCCCAGACGGGCGGCGCGACGACGCTTTCTGCGGATGCTGCAGGCTGCGCCACATCGTCATCGCTCGCTGCCGAAGGATGATGTTCCTGAGTTTCGACGATGCGCCGCGTCCCCTGCTGCGGCCATCCCAAAAAAAGCGCCCCAAGATAGCCGGCCAAAATTGCGACAATCGCCAGTGGAACGATTGACCGATTGGTACGATGCGGGTGGGTAGGATCCATTGCAGCCAACCAGACCGTTGAGGTAGGACGCCTATCGCTTCGCGGCAGACGCTAGGTTATCTGCGGCGCGACGGCTCGTCTACATCGGCCAGCCGCGTTGCCCGGCGATTTGTTTTGTGCTGAAATGAAACGTGCACACCTTGCTGCGCTCTTGGACTTAGCCCAATGTATGAAACCTGGCTGCGCCCCAATCGCCGGGCAATCTGGTTTGGATGCCTGCCGCCGCTGATTGTCTTAGCGATTGGCGCGTGGTCGATCGTCCGTGCGACGGATCAAAGCCCGAGTTGGTTGCGATGGGTCGGTGCAGTCGTGGCGGCCTTGGGTATCGGCATGATCCTCATGCTGCTTCGCCAGTTGCTGAGGCCTCGGATTGCCTATCGCGACGGCGAGGTTTTATTCTATTTGCGGTCCGGCGCGCCGATTGCTGCGCCCGTGAACATTGTGGAGGCTTTTTTTCTCGGACAAGGCCCGGCGATATTTACTGGCGAAGCGCGAAGCAAACATGAAACCGTCAACCTCGTCGCACGGCTCTCGCAACGCGAAACCGAGTGGGCGCGGCGCGAGGTGAAGCCGGCATTGGGCAACTGGTGCGATGGTTACGTAACGATCCGCGGCACGTGGTGCGAGCCGCTCGATGGCAACGTCATACGGCGTCTCAACCATCGTCTGAAGGAAGTTAAAACCACCGGCGAGTACGTTGCATGATGCACTTCAATTTAGCCGATGGCCGCCCCGGGCTCCTCGTCAGCGTGCGCGGTGCTGGCGAAGCGCTGGAAGCCCTGGCCGGCGGAGCCGACGTGATCGACGTGAAAGAGCCAAAACGCGGCTCATTGGGCGCGGCCGACGCGCCAACCATCGCCGAAGTTGTGCGCGCGGTGAACGGCCGCGCAACCGTCACGGCGGCGCTGGGCGAGCTAATGGAACTAGGTAGCCGTCGGGCGTCCGACAATAAGTGTGGCATGCCTTCGCCGCGCGGCGGCGTAGGCATGTTAGTGGCGAATCATGCTCACCCGGCCGAGCCGCGAGAGCATGCCACCCTCGTTCCAGCGGGAGTGTCGTTATTCAAGATCGGTCTGGCCGGTTGTCGGGCGAATCCGGATTGGATTTGCGCGTGGCTGGCTGCCATCGCACCCGCACTTGCCAATGGACGCGCATCAGCGAGCCGGCCGGTCGCCGTGGTTTATGCTGATTGGGAGGCTGCGAATGCTCCCGCGCCGATTGAAGTATTGAACGCGGAGATTCAAATTCGCTGCCCCGCCCTGCTCGTGGATACGTGGGACAAATCGTCGGGATCGCTTTTCGACCATTGGCCGGCTACGGAACTGCGCTCGTTCATCGATGAGGTCCGCTCGCGCGGCATCCGAGTTGTGCTTGCCGGATCGTTGTCGGGCGCCGCGGTCGGCGAAGCCGCGCGCCTTGAGCCGGACCTCGTCGCGGTGCGCACGGCCGCCTGCGATGGCGGTCGCGACGGAACCGTAAGCCGCGAGCGAGTGCGTGCCCTGAAGCGATGCATCGCGGCGGTGCGTGCGTCCTAACTCCTTGGCTTTCAACCGAGTAAAGATTTTTCTTGACAACCAGCGCGAAAATCGCATACTCGATTCGGCTTTTGGGGAACGAAACGGGGCGTATTCATTAGCGGGAGGGGGCTTGGCGCGGGAGGGCGCGTCGTCCTTTGACGAACGCGAGCGCCGCACGGCGTTGCATCATGATGGAGCCGGTGGGCAAGGATTCCACGGCATGGCAAACCGGCAAATATCGCAGGTGCATCCCTGGGTATGTCACGGATTCCGGCCGGTACCATGGACTTCTCAAGTATGGGGGAAGGTGACGTGTCGAAGAGTGTCTTGGATGCGATTCGCGAAGGGGATTGGTTCTTTGAGCCGGAAGAATTGGGCGCCGGAGATTTTCAAGCCACCAGGGCTATCCCCGGCACTCGCCAGAAACTCGATGTGCTGGCGGCGCGGGCCCGCGCTGGCCTGCCCCTGTGGCACGAAAAGGATCGCACCGATTATGACGAGCCGGAGTTTGAGTAGGTGGAAACCGGCTGAGAATTGAAGCGGCCAGCGCCTTCCACTGGCCGGAGTTGTGATCGGTCAATTGACCCGTGGCAATCTGTGGGCAAGGATTCAGTATGCCCAAATTCAGCGTCCAAGTTCCGCATTCGCTTCCGCAGCCCGAAGCGCGCTCGCGCCTCGAGCGGTTTGCCGAGAACCTGCAGCAGAAATTTCAGAATCAGGTGAGCGATTTGCATCAAGCCTGGGAGGACGACACGCTGCGCTTTCGGTTCAAGACCTACGGCATCCCACTCGACGGCGGCATCACCGTGAGCGAAAACGAGCTCAACGTCGATGGAAATCTGCCCTTTGCCGCGATGATGTTTCGTGGAAAAATTGAGTCGACGATCCGCGAAGAACTGGAACGCCTCATGGCCTGAACCCGCAGCGAGCCGGGGCGCGGCACCATCGCGAAGCGATCGATCGGCCCCCGGCTACTCTTTCCCTGCCCCGCGCGGCACGATTCGCAGCCGCTCGCCGTTGCGCCGGAAATCGAGTCCCGCCGGACGCAGCACGGCATTCAAAAGCTCATCTTCGTCGCGATTCTCCACAGAAAACGAGACTCGCCTGTCAAGCGACAATCCGGCTGCGCGAATCGCTTTGCCGTCGATCTCAAGCGCCCAGCCAAGGCGCGCAGCTAGCTCGTTGAGTACCGCGCCAACGGGCTGCTCCTGGACACGTAACGTGTGGAGCTGCTTCGTCTGGCGGATGCGCGCTTCGGCGCGCGTTTGCGAACCGCCGCCGCGCAGCAATTCGGCAAGCCGCTCGTGCTCTTCGACGCGCGCATCGACAGTCAACTTCGTCGCCGCGAGGCGGTGTGATTTCGCTGCTCGCAGTACTTGCCGTAAAGGCTCAGTGGCATCCGGCGATTGGCTCGGCAACTGGTAGTCCCGCCGGATAGTTACCTCCTCCAATGGCCGGATCTCGAGCTTCCGCTCCGCCGCCTTGGTCTCATACGTCAAATCGAAACCTAACAACAGGACTGTGAGCTGGTCGGTGAACGCCATGGCCGGCAGCTTGCCGGCCGCCCAAAGATCGTGCGGAATCCGTTCGGCCCGGCCGAGGCGCCAGCCGCGCCGCTCGACAAGTGTCGTGATCAGTTGCCGCGGTTCGGTGAGGCGCGGCCATTTTAGAGACTGTTGCAATCCCAGCGAAGCTTGCCTGCTGGCCGGCAGCCGGCCGGCCTCCGCTCGGCGCACTTCCGCAACGGTGCGCAATTGTTCCGCGGCCGTAGGCGGGCCGAGATAATGAAGCTGCTGCAGCTTGCTGTACCCCATGGACGCGCCCGCCGAAAGCGCTTGAAGCACGTCGCCGAGAGTTGCATCTTCGATTTCCAGGCTCACTCGCTGAAACGGGTCGGTGCGGCGATCGACAAAAACCGGCTCGTCAAACACTCCGTGCAAGCGGCCGAGCGCATTCTGCAAGGGCACGCGTTGCCACTGGATGGTGGCTCTGCGCTCGGTATGGTTTGGGCCGCCCCGGCTAGCCGCAGTTGCCCGCGACGTTTCACCGGCTGAGCGCCCGGACAGGCTACCAACGACAGACAGGGCGGCAAAGAACAAGACGACAAGTGCTGCAGCGCGTTTTTCGGCCCGGGCCCCGCGAGCAACAAAATGCGCGCTTGTCAAGACTCCGACAATATTTGCGCCTCGCTCATTCACTGTCGCGACAAGTGTCAAGTGAAAAGATTTTGTTTGGAATGCGGGCCGGCGACAAGGATCGCGTGGCGCCGGAAAAAACCCGCTGTTTCTGCACCCTGACGGCAACCATTATAGTCATCAAGAATTCGCGAGGTCCATCGCCAACGCGCCGTGCCAGCAATCTTGACGCCTTGCAAATATTTTTCGTTGTGCTCTGTGCATTTGTGATTACACTCAAGCCATAGAGATTGGCGGGCCGGCAAGCATCGGGGGCTGCAGGCGAAGTGCAGGGCATTCATTTCGCGTCCGGTTCGCTCGCGCGAGGGATTAGCACAGCGCTCATCAGGGCCTTGTGCGGATTTCATGGAACGGCGACATTCGTCGCCAATTGCACCGGCGGAGCTTTCGGTGCCAACATTCACGGACCGAAGCGAGGGAAGAGGCAGCAGTCTTTGGTTCACTTGCGGAATCAAGCATCTAAAAGAGTTGACTTCTCTGGGCCAGTGGAATCGGAGTCAAAAGCGTGGACACCCGTCGAGTACGCATCCCCGTCCTGGTAATTTATTACAACCGCTACCTGACCAATAATGATTGTGCGGTGTTCCTGAAGCGAGTGGCCCGGCGCTACTCGTGCACGACGCTCGAGAAGCTGGCCGCCGTCGGCGATCATACGACGCGGCGCGCCGCCGTGCTGGCGCTGAGCATGTTGGGCGACTATTCGTCCAACGCCGTGCTGGGCCGGGCGCTGGTGGACCGCGACCGCGGCGTGCGAACGATCGCCGAGAGCGGCATCCGCGAGCTGTGGTGCCGCGTGGGCACGAAAAAGCACCGTCAGACGCTGCACACGATTGTCGAGCTGAACGATCAGAGGCGCCATGCCGAGGCGGCGCGACTGGCCAGCGATCTGATCCACGAATCGCCGTGGATCGCCGAGGCCTGGTGTCAGCGCGGAACGGCTCATTACCACCTGGCCCAGTACGATGCGGCCATTCGCGATTGTCATCAGGCGCTGGAAATCAATCCGTACCACTTCACCGCGGCGGCGGGCATGGGACAATGCTATCTGTTGCAGGACAACCCCGTCGCCGCGTTGGAGGCTTTTCGCCGCGCTCTGCGGCTTAATCCGGGCCTGGAAGAAGTCCGCACCCAGGTTGTACGGCTGCAGCGCTCGCTCAAGCAGGATTAGCTGCCTGCAGGTCCGCGTGAGAAGGGGCATCGTACAAGCAGTACGTGGTACTGAGTACTCAGTACTGCGTACATGATGCCGTACCGATTCTCAATCGCCAACGTGCGCAAGAACGTGCCCTCTCGGCCGCCGTAGCATTTTGAGTTTGTCCCCGCGCGTACGTCGCTGGAACGGGTGACTGAGTCTTTGGTTCAGTTCGCCTGCTGAGCGGTCGGCCAAGAGGGCACGGCGCCGACAATCTATCTGAAGTCGCCACTGCCACACAAGCGCCTTAAAAAACTCGCGGAAAAAGCTGGCGCGAAGCATCGGGTGCCTGCCCCGGTATCGTTCCGCGATTGGGCCATTGCCCCGCCTGGGCTATCGAACGAGACGCCCGCGCTGAATCCCCATTGCCTGCCGGACGGCGACCGCATAGCGCTCCGGCGTTGAGGTAAACTGCTGCAACGTCGCCTCGCTGGCGAACATGTAGAACAGGTTGTTGTAGTCGATGCTGTGCTCGCGCTTGCCGGGAACCTGCTGACCATGATCGATCGCCAGCACTGGATCCATGCCCGATAGCGCCGGGCTGTAGCGATCGGGGTCGGCCCAGAATTGCTGTTGCTCCGCCGGGCCGGCCATCAAGTACGTTCGTCCGCGATGCACGATGCCATAACGGGGGTCGCCCGGCACCCATTTCCATTGCGTGCGCATGCTTACCGGGCAGTAGCCGTCGAAGCCGATTGGCGCCGCGTTGGGCGCGGGCGGTCGGGGATCCGCCGCCGGCGACGGTTTTAACGTCGCAATGGCAACGGGCGAAGCTTGTGGCGACGCGCCGGTTGTCGGTTGCGCCGCGACGGTTGTCGGCTGCGACGCGCCGATTGGCGGCGGCGCCGCATAGGGGTTCGCAATCTGGTGCGGCGGCGGGGCCAGAAATGCTGGCGCTGCGCCGCTCGGCTGAGGAAATTGATCATATTGGCTCGGCTGCAACATGGGCGGGGCTGCGATTGCAGCCGGCGCGGCCACCGGCGTCAAGCTGGCCGCCGTTGGCGTAGGAGCGCTTGCCGTGAACGGATTCGCGGCCGCCGCAAACCGGTCTGGATTCAGCGTCGCCGCTTGCGCTTCAAGTGCCGCCGGCGTATTGGCCGGAATTTGCAAGCCGGCATACGCGGTGTTGATTCTTGGCGACTCGGGCGCCGTGGCAGTCGCTTGCGCATAGGGGCCGCCAAGGCGCGTCGTATACTGCCTGGCCAGCTGAGTCGCCTCGGCCACGTAAGCTGCCGGCGTGGGCGGGCTGATCTGCTTCCCTAGGACCCGACCTTCCGCGGTCATGATCACGTCGGTAGGTAAGTGCGTGATGCCGAGCGACTGCGCAATATCCGGGTGTTCATTCGCATTAAGCTTCACCGGCACGAATTGCGCTTGCAGTGCGCCCCCAACCGCCGGCTGATTGAATACGGTTTCTTCGAGCTTCAGGCAAGGTTTGCACGTCGGCGACCAGAAATGGACCAACACCAGTCGTCCGGTTTGCGCGGCCGCTCGTTTCGCGCTCTCAAGATCGTACTGCCACTGGACGCCAATCGCCTGATTGCTGCCGCCGACCGCGACCTGCTGTGCTGCAGCGAAACGACTTGCCGGTCCGACGTCGCGTGCGGTCAGCACCGCGCACACAAGGAGGACGATATACGGCCGGTAGCGAGACATGAGTCATCCCTCGTCGACGATTTGTCTACGGGCGCAGCAGCGAGCCGGGTCGTCCACGACCCCGGGCAGCGCAGGTTGAGCCCGCTTTCGGTTATCGGCTGGCAAAGCAGGCGACTTGCCGTAAAATCTGAGGATTCTGCCGAAGGTAACGACGGGGCGGACTTGACCGGCATCCGAGCCGGCACACGCTATCATCGCTGCGCGAGGCTGGCCGCGCCTGCACACGCCGACGACACGCGGGAGTCGAGTTCCGTTTTGCGGGTAACGGGCCGTTTCCACACGCCGCAGTAATTCGGAAAACCGCCCCGTCTGCCGTCAAACGGTCGCTGCCACCGGGAATCTTTCGCTTTTTGCCAGCATCCCCTCCAAGGGAAGCTTGACAATTACCGATTTCTAGCTAAGAATACGCATGAGTTGATTGTCCTGCCTGTTTGCGGCAGGTTCTACTGGCCGAGACGGCAGCCGGCTAGACGGTTTGCCGGGTGCCCGCTTTGGCTTGCGGCGGTTGACAAGGTTTGAACGCCGTGCGGCAAGTCAAAGGCCGCCTCTTTGCCGTCAGGAATTTCTGGGCAAGGGGTATCCGTCGGAGCCATGGCCGGGAATCCTCGAATTGGGTTCGACGAACGGCCCGATAGGCCATGGCAGTTGAATGCTTATACACGCTTGATCGCGACCGCTGGGCGGCAGGTGTGCCCGAGTGGCACACGGCCTCGGTGGCGCGGCAAGCTTGATCAATTATGTCCGCGCCTCGTTGTGTGCGCTGAACAGGAATATATGTCGCGCTCGATCGGCCCGCGTGGTGGCTGCGGCGCAATTCGACCAGTTGGCATCTTGCTGGTCGCGGTTTCATGGACCCGCGTGGGGGATGAGTCATCCGCTCTGTTGCAACGTCGCCTTGCTTGACGTTGACGTAAACCGATAACAGGCGATTCGGCACTCCAATTGCTGATAAGCGTTGGTACGCAACCGTCGGAGTTACCGCCATTGAGCACGGGCGGCGCGCAGGTTGTGCGCACGATCGCGCAATATTGGCGGGCGATACGAGAATGAGTTTCAGGGCGCATTGGGCGCCGAGTGGCCGCGCTTTGGTTGGCGCGGCAGAGTCGGAATCGCAAGGTTCCGGTCCCTTTAGGTTTGTGTTTGTAAAGGATTAAGGTAAGGGCTTTGGATCACATGGGAAAAAAGAAACGTGGCGGCGGTGGCGGCGGACGCTACCGCAATAACCGCCAGACTGGATACAACCGAGGCGGCGGTGGTGGCGGCGGACGTCCCCGCGGCGGCGGC
>DASXWB010000951.1:0-5093 GCA_036503915.1 Lacipirellulaceae bacterium
CTGACCATCGGCCCGAACGGCATTGCCAGCATCGACCAGAATAGTTTCAATCTCGATGGAACTTCGGCGGGAACGGTGATTACCGTGGGTTCCAATGCCGAGCTAAACCTGAATCTGGGCGACTACGACAACGACTCTGCCACGAACAGCTTCGACGCTACGATTACTCTCCACAGCGGTGGCATCAGCGTGACGACTACGGACGCCGAGTTCGTCATGAATGGCGTGCTCAACATGGACAACACGACTGGCGCCGCGCCCACCTGGTCGGGAGAACCGCTGGATATCGGCAATGATCTGGGGGCGTTGAGTGCCGACCTGAACGTTACTGGGAAAGGCAATTCCGATTTCACCGCCGCTGTCGATTTCAATTCCGACGCCGATGTAAGCGTGTCGGCCGAATCGTCTCTGCGGCTACGATCTTCGGTCAACTTTGATACCGTGAACGGCGCGAATAACGCCGAGTTCACCGGGGCGGGCACGATCTCGTTTAGCGGCGCGGTAAACGTCAACGAAGCGGCGACGCTCAACATGGTCGGCGGCACGGTCGATCTCGATGGCGTCGACACCGTCGGCGATTTTATCAACGTTGACGCACCGTTCACGATTAACGCCGCGAATATGAGCAGCTTCGGAAAAGTCAATGTCGGTGGCACGAACACGCTTGACATCAATAATAGCGTCGGAGCTGGCGTACTCACGGTGAACCTGGACGATGCCAATGACGATTGGACGCTCAATGCGGCCGGCGTAATGAATCTCGTCAACGACAATAATGCGGCGACGCTGCTCGCTGGTTCCGATATCAACCTCAACGGCACGGTCAACGTCACGGGCGACGTCCGCGTGACGGCAAGAGTCGACATTGGCGCCGGCTCGGTCAACATCGGCACGGCGGGTCAACCGCTGCGGCTTTCCGGCGGCGACACGACGGACACGAACACGATCGCCGGCGCGACGGTCGCGGGCGCCGGGCAGCTCGGTGCGGACACAGGCCATGCTCTTCACGGTTTCGGCACGATCAATAGCGACATCCTTTTCGAGGGCGGATCGAATTTGCGGGCCTCGGGTGGGACGCTCACGATTAACGGGACAATCCTCGCAGTGAATCTGCTGGGAACGGCCGATGACACCGGTGTACTCAATATCGTCGATCCCTGGTTCACTTCGGGCGCACCGTCTGGAAATATTGGGGCTGTCGTACTCAATGGTGGTGTGTTGCAGGGTGGTCAAATTACGAACGACGACAGTACCGGTTTGCAGGGTCACGGGACGATCACATCGAGGGTGATTAACAACACTCAGATTGTCGCGGCCAATGGCGGCAGTCTGGTCATGCAAACTGCAAGCAACGACAACGATTGGGACGGCGCGGCGAACACGGGTGATCTTATCGCAGTCAGTGCCAATTTGGAGCTGCGCGATACGGCTACGTTTGGATTTGCCGGAACGGTCAGCGCCGACAACGGGCTCGAAGTATTCGCCAACGGCTTTGCGCTGGACTTCAATCCCGGTTCCACCCTTTCGCTGGAAGAGGGTGCCCGCTATCGATCCACCAACTCGACAGTCATCGGCGGAACAGTCACCGTTGGAGCGGGCGCCGCATCGACAATAGAAGTCCCAACTAACTTCGTCTTGACGTTTGAAACAGGGAGCACGACCACGCTCACCGGCAACCTGCGCCTGGTGAACAACTTCATCAATATTGAAGCGGGGGCCGCGTTTAGCGGTTCGGGAGCTGTCGTTATTCCCGATGAAAGCGGTATTGTCGCCGACAACCTGGCCGACATCGGCGTTCTGCTCGACATGCAAGGCACCTTTCGGCCGGGCGGCTCCGAAGGGATCGGCCGCATCGACCTCCTCGATTACCAAAGCAGCGACACAAGTGAACTGTTTGTCGAGCTGACCGGCACAGCCCTGAATCGGTTCGATCGCCTGGTGGCGGAAGGGGATGTGATCGTCGACGGATACCTGAATATCGACATCGACCCAGTCTCGCCCGGCGTGCCGTTCGTGCCCGTGCTGGGTCAAACATTCAACATCATCACGGCCAACTCGGTGACTGGAGAGTTCGATCTTGCCGACATCTCAGGCATGCCGAACGGCCTTACTTTTCACATTGAGTATCTTCCCAACGCTGTGCAATTACAGGTCGTAAGCACTCCTTTCTTCTCAGCCGACTTCGACAACGACGGCGATGTCGACGGGACCGACCTCATCATCTGGCGCGGAGCGTTCGACCTCAATCAACTCGGCGACGCCGACGGTGACAACGACACTGACGGCGCTGATCTCCTGATATGGCAGCGCCAATTCGGCAGCACTGCGGGCGCAGGCGCGGGCGCGACCGCCAGCGTCCCAGAGCCAGGAACCTTGGTTCTTTTGCTTCTGGCATTGCTTACGGCGACGCCAAATCGCCGGCGGACGGACGCCGAGAGCTATTGCCAGGGCCGCCCGCACCGGCGACAGCTCGGCCGGCTCGTCGGAAATGACAATCGTTCCCGCCACCATGTCTCCGGCGCGCTGGCTGCGGCGCGACGCGAAAGGAATGATCCACATAGGCGGCAGCTGGTCGAGGAGCGCCGGCACAACCACCGTGCACGGCGAGATTCGCGGGGATTGGCAATGCGGCTCTGGTGACAGTGCCGGGTGCACGTCTTGTCTGTTATAATCACTGACGGCTGGGATTGAGCTTCGTCATTGAGTCAGAAACGGGAATATGCCATTCGCTTCGGAATTTCGCTGCGCTTCCTACGCGCTCGTTTCGATCGGCATCATCGTGTGCGCAAGCGCGATTGGCTGCGAGCACGACGCCCCGCCGAGCGGGGTGAAGCCGGCTGCCGCCGCCGCGAAGGAGGTCGCCGTTGTTTTTGCGCGGCTGGAACCTTGGCCCGAGACGATTCGGGTGCAAGGCAGCTTGCTGGCCTATGAGGACGCCGTCGTGGGCTCCAAGCTCGCCGGGCGGGTTGAGGAAGTGGCCGTTGATCTGGGCGACGTCGTCCAGCGCGGCCAGCTGCTTGTGAGCTTGACGCGCGACGAGCTGGACTTGCGCGTCGAGCTGGCCGAAGCGCAGCTGCGGCAGGCCTGCGCGGCCGTCGGCATTACGCCGGCGGAGGATGAAAGCCAGTTCGACATCCGCCGTTCGCCCGGCGCCATGATGGAGCAAGCGCTGGTGAATGAGGCGCAGAGTAATCTGAACCGGGCAAGGCCCTTGGTTGCCTCGCGCGCAATGACCGAGGGCGAATATGAAACGTTGGTGGCGCAGTTCAAGGCGGCCCAAGCGCGCTACAACGCGGCCTTGCATACGACGGGCGAGCAAATCTCCTTGATCGGAGTGCGCCGCAAAGAGCTGGCGCTCGCCCGGCAGATGGTTGCCGATTCGCAAGTCAAGGCACCCTTCGCCGGCATCATCGGCGAGCGGCGGATTTCGCCCGGCGAGTACGTGTCGGCCGGCCAGGCCGTGGTGACGCTCGTGCGTGCCGACCGGCTGCGATTCACGGCCGGCGTTCCCGAAAGCCGCGCCGCGGCGATTCAAGTCGGGCAGCGCGTCGAAATCGAATGCGAGGAGGCCGGCGAGTCGCCGCTGGTCACCGCCATCTCGCGCATCAGTCCGACCGTGATGCAATCGAGCCGTTCGATCTTGATCGAAGCCGATGTGCCCAACCCCGAACTGAAGCTCCAGGCCGGACTATTTGCCGAGGCGGAGCTGGTTGTCGACCCGGGTTCGCAGGCCATCGTCGTACCTGCGTCGGCAGTCAGCCGCTTCGCGGGCGTGCAGAAAGTCTGGGTCGTGGCGGGCGGCGTGGCGAAGCAGCAAACCGTTCGCACGGGTCGCGAAGACGATGCGCGCGTGGAGATCGTCGAGGGACTTTCTCCGGGAACCGCGTTGGTGCTGAACGCGACCGAGGGGCACGACGGGCCCGTTGTGGCCGTTGAGCCGTCCCCGAGCGCAACGCGGCAAGCCAATTTGCCCGATACCAGTTCTGCGGTGCGCGAGGTGTCGTCGGGCGGAGCGCAGTGATCTAAAGTGGTTGCAAACTGCCATTTTAACCGGACGCTAGCGCGTGCCGGCTGATCGGCTCAGCCGCGGGGCGCTAGCCCCCGGTTTCGGAATCGGATCTGGCGAGCGCACGCAAGTTTGAATTTCATCGTTGGAGCTCTCTCGTGCAGTGGTTAGCCCGAGTCTGTGTTGAGCGGCCGGTATTCGCCTTGATGCTGATCGCCGCCGTGGTCGTCGCCGGCGTAACTTCGTACGCGAACCTCGGCATCGACCGTTTCCCGAACATCGACTTGCCGATGATTCGCGTGCAGACGGTCTATCCGGGGGCGGCCGCGGCGGAAGTCGAATCCGAAGTTTCCCAGCCGCTCGAAGACGCCGTCGCCACGGTGGCCGGGCTCGACGAGCTGCGATCGATCTCGAGCGATGGCGTGTCGATGCTGTTCTTGACGTTTCGGCTCGACCAGGACATCAATGTGGCCGCGCAGGACGTGCGCGACGCGATTGCCGGCATCCTGAACCGCCTGCCTCCCGATATCGATCCGCCCGTGGTGCAAAAGCAGGATTTGGATTCGTCGCCGATCATGCAGATCGCCGTGTCGGGGCCGCGCGACACGCGCGAGCTTTATTTCATCGCCGATCGCTATGTGAAAAGCACGATCGAATCGGCTGCCGGGGTTGGGCAGGTGACCATTGAGGGGGCCGTCGAACGCGCGATTCAGATCAACGTCGATGCAGGAAAGCTCGCCGCGTACCGCACGTCGATCATGCAGGTCCACGATGCGATCGTCGCTCAGAACGCCGAAGTTCCCGGCGGCCGCGTGGACGCGGGATTTCGCGAGTTGAGCCTGCGCACGCTCGGCCGCATGCCGGAGCCGGAAGACTTCAACCAACTGGTGGTCGCAACGGTCGATAAGGTACCCGTGCGGCTTCGCGACCTGGGCGAGGCCGTCGACCTGACCAAGGAGCGGCGCACGCTGGCGCGATTCAACGGCGCGCCGGCGATCGTGCTGCAGGTGCAGCGCCAATCGGGCATGAACACCGTCGAGGTGATCGACGCCGTGAAGGGACGGCTCGACACGGCCCGCGCGCTATT
>DASXWB010000952.1:0-1672 GCA_036503915.1 Lacipirellulaceae bacterium
CTCGGCTCGGGAACAGGCGTGAGCAAAAACCCTCCGTTCTCTCCCCAGCCGACGATCTGCCCGGCCGAGTTGATGTCGGTGACGATAGTAAAGGTCCAGTCGTGCGGGTTCTGGCCGACGAGTTCGGCAAGATCCCGGGCGCCCAGGACGGGGTCCCACAGAAAGGATCGATCACGTGCCCCATAACCGCTTTCTACGTCGATGAAATAGTTCTCACGTTGCCTGGCGACAACCTGGCCGCGGTCATTGATCGCCTCCGCGCGCAAGGTGGTCATTTCCGGCGAGCTGCCTGGCAGAAGCGGAAGAAGTGGAAGCGGCGTTGCCGTGCCACTTTCCCAGACGGCTGAAAGCAATAAAACCTGATCGCGGTTGTTAATGTCCATGGCCGTATCGGGCAGGAGCGTTACCGCGCCCTGATCCCACAGAAAGCCGCTTGCGCCCGCGAGCCCGACCACCTTGCCGGCGTCGTTGATCGCGTAGGCGGAGCTTGATTGGCCGGCGAACGTGCTGTCGAGATAAATGAGCCGATCGTCAGCCCACAGAAATGCGCGCTCCAGCGCCTGCCCCACGACGTGCCCCGAGGAGTTCATGTCATAGAAGTGCCGGAAGTCGCTGTTCCAGGGCGGGATAGGAAGTGGCGTCGTGGTGCCGTTATGCCACAAGTGCGGCGCGTTGCGGCCATCCCCGGGGCGCGGCGCCGAGATCACGATCTGGCCGGCATTATTAATGGCTTGAGCCGCACCAGGTCCCAAAACCTCGACAACACCGTCGCGCCAAAGCAGCGCAGGATCGCGGCCGAATTCGGCGGCTCCGACGACCTCTCCCGACTCACTGATGCGATACGGACGGAAGTCGAGTCCTAACGATGTGTACGCATACGGCGCACCGGCCACCGCCCAGGATAATGACATCGCGGCAAGCGCCGCGGCCAGGCTGCATCGAATCGACCAACCGCGGGGTGGCAACATTAGTGCGCTCCTAAGCGATCTACTTTGCGGGCTTGTGATTCACCGTCAGGTCATGAGAACGGCTCGATTCTTTGGAGGACCAAACTTGCCGGCATGCAGTTTATCCAATTTGTCAATCAATCTCCATTCTTGACGTCTTGCAGGCCCAATAAAATGATTTCCGTCCCGTCCCGTCGCCTCTTATTCTTCTCTCATAGCGGCCGTAGAGAGTTGTTTCCCGCGGGGATTTGGTCAGATGCGCAGAATTCCCCCCATAGGGTTTTGCGCACCGGATGCAGCCGAAAGCCGTAGGTGCGCTCGCGTGGTTTCGGGGTCAGGCTCTTGGTTTTCGCCCCACTAATATTTTTCTTTTTTTTCGTGGGGCGTTATTCGGCGAATTTCGCCCCACCGCGCCCGCGCAAGTCGTTTGTTGGTTGGCAGTTGGTTTGTGGCGGTGGGGCGAAACTGTCTCAGTTTCGCCCCGGGGGTGGGGCAAAACTGTCCTCAGGTGGGGCGAAATTGGTCGTTGTCAGCCGTCGGCTTTCAGCCGCAAGTCGTCAGCCAGGTTTCGCGGGGAACATTTCAGGTGTCCAAAACTCCCCCAATGGGTTTTGAGCGCCTTTGTCTACTCGACGGTAAGGAGACAGGCACATATTGCTGTGCGAGTTTCGGCGAAACTGGCCTACGTGGGTCAGATGTCCAAAACTCCCCCCACATACTTTTGG
>DASXWB010000953.1:0-2105 GCA_036503915.1 Lacipirellulaceae bacterium
GAGGCACCACATTTGGCGGCGCTTGCCCGGGCGGAACTGTGACCGCGAATGGGCCCAACGTGTTCCATACGCCTTGCGTTACATTTGCAACGTCGGTGGTCGGCGCGAACTCACCTTGAAATACGCCCGAGGTCCCGCCTCCGGTATCCCTGGCGGTAAAGAATCTCTCCAGGCCGCGGAGCAGCAGCAATATCTGGGGGTCTGTTGGGAATCCACCCCGGCTTTGTGCTTAGAGAGTGTGCTACGGCGACACGCTTAGCGCGCCCTTGTGGGCGCTGCACGCGTTGCACCCAACGGCTCCAGAATCCACATTAATTCCAAAACCGAACTCATTTCGCCGAAATATTGCAGCCTTGTTTGCCGCCCGCCGGAATGCGCACAACACGGCACTCAGTTTGCTTCATGACCAATTTAGCACTCAGGGGTTACGATCTGGACGGCGACGCAGCTGGCGCCGACCGCAGGGCAATAATATGTCATTCACCTATGCCGCTCACCAACATCACCACCGTATCCTGAAACCTATTTGGCTGATCGCCGCAGTTGCCATTTATTCCGCAAGCGAATCTCAATCTGGCGCTGCGCTACCCGTCTACCGCGTCATCGACCTTACCTCGCACTTCGCCCCCGCAAGTGCTGCAATTCCTTCCGACATCAACGATCTCACCCAGGTGGTCGGGCAGGCGACAACGAGTGGCGGCGGTCGCGGCTTTTTCTATAGCGGCGGGGTTGTCACGCTTCTCGATCCGCTTGCACAGAGTGTCAACGATCATTCCACGGCTACCGCGGTAAACTCACTTGGCCAAATTGCGGGTTACAGTGACGAACTCGGCATTCCGAAGGCCGCATATTGGGTGTCCGCCGCTGGGGCGCCGGTCGCACTCGATACCGGCGGCGGGCCGGACGCGAACGTGTACGCTACGAATATCAACGACGATACGACAATCACGGGATTCTTCACCAGCAGCGGTGGCGGAGGTGTCAGCAATTGGACGGCCGTTAAATGGCAGCCTGACTCTGGACATCCTGATCGCTTCGATTTCACCAAGCTTAACACGCCGGTCGTCCCTCCACTCGGTGTTCCCGCTGGCGCCTTTGGCATCAACGCCATCGGCGAGATCGTCGGCTCCGGCGCGATCGACCCCACGCTGCCATTTGAAGGCGCACTGCGCTGGAATGCCACCAACGTTGTGACGCCGCTCGACACGCTAAATGGCCAACTTACGCACTATTACGAGGCGGTTGCCATTAACGCTTCGTCCGTTGCCGTCGGACGTTATCGCACGACGACAGGCGTTGAACATGCCGTCAGGTGGAACGCCGATGGTTCGATTGTCGCTTTGGGCACGCCTGAGGGTTTCACCGAAACCAACGCATTCGACATCAATAACGACGGTATCATTGTTGGCCACGCGAGAGCGGTCGCGAATCAAGTCGCGCTGATCTATGCAGACGGGGATTGGGTCGATCTCAACCTGCGCATTCTCAACGGCGGCGGTTGGCAACTGGAAACCGCGGTGGCCATCAACAATCAAGGCGCCATCGTTGGCACGGGAACGCTTGACGGCGCGCCCCGGGCATTCCTGTTGAGTCCCATTACTCTGCACCCTGGCGACTACAACAATGACGGCGCCGTCGACGCGGCCGACTACGTCGTATGGCGTAAGACCGGCGGCTCCCAGTCGGGGCATGACGCCTGGCGGTCGAACTTCGGGAGGTCCGGTGGCGGTGGATCAGTCACTGCCGAAACGGCAACAATTCCCGAGCCAGCTTCGTTCGCGACTTTAGCGGCAGGAGCACTGCCGGTCTTATTGATTCCATCTTTCTCCCGCTCGAAACGAGGTGAAATGGCTATCTCGTTTTGAGTAGTCGTCGTGATTATCCGTCCTTACCACCTCATAGCCCTAGTTCAATTTGGGTCCAGAACTGAATCATGTTTATCGCCGGAGAAGCAAACATGAGTACATTTCGTTTAGGTATTTTGATCACGACATTCGTGATCGTTGTAGCACGGATCAATTCCGCAATGGCCCATTGTGACGGAATCGACGGCCCGGTCGTGAAGGCTGCTCAGAAGGCTTTGTACTCGGGCGACGTAAATCTGG
>DASXWB010000954.1:0-3489 GCA_036503915.1 Lacipirellulaceae bacterium
TCCGGCCACGCCGAGGGTGGCGGCGAGGAGCGACAAATCGGCCGCGTTTGTCGAACCCCAATGCGACGAAAGGTGTCAATTCGTCATGCTAGAGACGGCGCGAGCCTCCGGCTCATGGACGCATTATTACGGCGCGAAGGCCGGAGAGCCGTGCCACAACCCGCGCCTAGAACACCCAGCGCATCTCGAGCCGAAGGATTTCTTCGTACCAGTGATCTTCGGTGACCGCGATGCCGCTCGTGATGCCGAATTCTCGCACGCCGCAGTCGCCCGCCGTGTCGCACACCCAGCGCAAGCCGGGATGGATGTTCAGGATGCTTAGCGTGTCGATCTCTCCGCGCGGGTCGAGAGGATCGTCGATTTCGCCGGGGAACGTTTGCCGCCCGTCCAGCAGCGTCCAGGCATTAAGTTCCAACGTCGGCATCAGGGCCCATTTGTCGCCGTCGATCCAAATGTGGCTGATGCCGATGCCGTAGTTGAACATTTGGCCCGAGTGGAACGGGTCCGCGGCGATCGGGAACCAATAGGTAAGGTCGCCGTGAATATAGGTCACGTCGCTCCACTTGTAGCGCCATGCCACGCCTGGTTCCAGTGACACATGTCCATTGCCGGTTCCGCGCCGGAATGAGCCTGTCGGAATATGCGTATGGAACACCTGCGTGAGTTGCCAATCTTTTCCATCCAAGAGCACGGCCTTCGTCGTGACGCGCATGTCGCCGAAGCCGGTCGTGTTGCGGCGGACCACCGGATCGATGGTGCGTATTGGAAGGTCGGTTCCGACCGAGAACCGCTCGCCGCCGCGCTCGATGTAAAAGCTCAGTTCTTGATAGTCGACATTCGGTTCACCGCCGAAGGCGTCGAACTCCATCTGCGCGCCCTTCGGTCCCGGCGTCTTCGACCAGAAGTATTCGATACGATCCGGAAATTCCCAGTCGGCCGCCGCGTCGGCGCGGATGCGGCAGTTTTGCAGCGGCTGCGTCGTATCGAGCCAGAACGGCGCATTCATGACGTTCTCGACGCCAATGCCCTCCGGGCATGAGCGCGGCCCGTTCAGGTGCGCCATCACCGTGTAAAAGCATTCCAGGAACGGGCCCGCCGCTTCGTGTGCGGTCATCGGCCCTTCGTAGGGCGGGTCCATTGGCACCCACATGTCAGGCAATGGTTCCCCAGGAATTTCAGCGACGCCATCCGGGCCTACTGGACCTTCGATGCCATCGAAGCCTTCCTGCGACGCGTACGGCCGCGGGGGAGGCAGACTGTCGCCTTCAAGCGGAACCTGAGCAAAATGCATCGGGAAATAGCCGCCCGTGTTCTCGTCGTCGTGCGCGACTTGCACTGTCGGCTTGAGCGTCGCCTGTCCTCTGCCGTTCATGCCGGCAACCGGGTTGAAGATGATCTTAGGCCGCCCCAGCGGATTGCCGGAGGATTCCGCGGACGCTTCGGGCGACGACGGTGTGTCGTATTCATGATCCACCAGCGGCCACGCGGTTGTTGGCTCGCTGGCCGCCGGCAGCGGCCCGGGTTGCATCGGCGCGGCGCCCATCGGTTGATATGCCGTCGTGGGCGCGACGCGATTCGAAAAATCCTCCGCCGAACTTGCGTTCGTTGGCCCGCCCATGGTCTCGGCCACGAGACCTACCTGGGAAGCATCGGCCGCTGCCGTGCGAACGTTGCTTCCAATGCGCGCCGATGAAGCGGAATTGGCGCTAGTAGCGCCCGCGGCGAGCACGTTCGTGTCACCGACAATCGGCGGGGCCGACGGCGACTCCAGCCGCGTATAGTTTCCTGTCGACGTCCGCGCGCCTGTTTGCGCGACGGCCGGCAATCGAACCGGAGCGTTGTTTCCCGGCTGCGCTTGTGCGCTTTGCTGTGCCGCCGGCAACTCCTTGTCGGCGTCGCCCGCGGAGCGGAACGGACGTGTTAGCCAACCGGTTAAGGAACCTTCGCTGTCGGACTTCGCAGTGCGCTGCGCCGCGGCAAATCCACCGTTTGCTGCTCTACGCGGGTCTCCTGACCCAGCACTTGGTGTCGGCCATGAAGCGATCGGCTGCTGAGCTGCAGCGACAGGCTGCCGCGCTGTTGCCGTAGCGCTGCGATCTGCGACGACGGCCGGCGCCAACGAATTTGACTGCGGCGGTGCCGTCTCGCCAGCCGGCGGGCGACTGTTTCTACGCGAAATCCAGTTCGTCAGCGAGACGCTGCCATTGGAATCGGGCTCAATTTTATTTTTTTGCGCGGTCGCTTTGGCGTCGTTCAGAGAGTCAGCGATCACAACCGGACTCTCCGTCGAACCAGACAAGGTGCGCGGCACGTGCGCGGGCGGCCTTTGTCCGGCGACTGAATTCATTTGCGAGCCGTTCGTTTGCGCTTCCGGTGACCCTAACAGCCCGGACATCATTCGCGCCTTAGGCGATTGCGCCGCAACAGGCGGCGCCGGATTGCTCGTTTTGCCCTCGGCCTGCGGCGCTCCGATGACCAGCCGGCGGAACCAGCCGGGTCGCTCCTCGCTTGACGACGCCGTGACATGTGCCGGCGCAGTGGTTGCTTTCGAGGCGGACGCTTGCGCGCTCGTTGGCGCATTCGGGGCCGGCAAACGCGTTACGCCGCTTTGCCGGCTACTCGGTTGCGGTGCCGCGAACTGAACCGTCTTGTTCTCGGCGCGATCATCCGCAGATTTGCCGACAACCAGTCGCTTGAACCAATTCCCATCTTTCTGCTTCGTCGGCGGCGTTGTCGCCGGGGATGTCGTGCGAGTTGTGCTTTGACTTGGGGCTGCGGTCCAAGGCTCCGATTTTATTGCGGGGCCCGCCGTTTGAGCGGCAGCCGTCGGGCGAGTGCCCGGCGCGAATGAGACCGATTTCACACCGTCGGTTTTTTGCGGAGCCGGCTCTGGCTCGCCCATGGCCAACCGCTGAAACCAATTGCCCTTCTCATTCGTGGCGGCCGCCTGCGACGTGGGCGCTGGCGTGGCCGCATTCGACCCAGCCGGCGGCGAAGCAAGCCTTGATGTTGTGCTCGTGCCAAAAGTAATCGAAGTCTGCCGGCTCGTCGGCTGTTGATTTGTATTTGAAAGCGGAATGGACGCCGGCTTTGCTTCCTGCTTTTCCGGCTCGCCAATCACCAGCCGCTTGAACCAGTTGCCGCGCTTGGTCGCGGCCGATTGCGACGGCGCCTGCGCTGTCGCCGCTTGCGCGGCGGCAGTTTGTCTGCTGCTTGGCTGGGCGTAGCCGGAAACGTGCGACTGGCCCCAGGCGACGCTCGATGCCAGCGTCGTGAGCACCAAACCCAGCAGTGGAAGACGGCAGGTGGTCATTGACTTCTCGTTTGGTCAGCCATGCTTTGCTTGCAAACAAGGCCACGGTGGACGTAGTCTCACCGTCATTAATCGACTTTGCCGGTCCTGCCGGTTAGAACAATTGTCCGGATTCCCGAAGACGTCCCAAACTTCCCCGCTACGTTGCTGCGGCAAGCTGCGCAAGAGAATCCGCC
>DASXWB010000955.1:0-11347 GCA_036503915.1 Lacipirellulaceae bacterium
GCCCACGGACGGTTCCATCGGCGCAGTGACGCTCGCCCAGGTGTAGCCGATCCGCAATTCATCGAATCGCGAGTCGGTCGGCGCCCCGCCGATGTTTCGCAGGAAAAAGGTCACGACATTCGTCATGTCGTTGGCCGGGTAGTTCAGTGGTGGCGGTGGCGGATCTCCCGGAGGCTGATACGTTTCGACGGTGTCGCTCATCGCCTGCACGTTCCAGTCCATAGCCGTTTCAAGGTCCGCCTCAGAGCGGCCAAACGTGGTCGGATCGGGATTGATCCAGAGCCGGGCGATATCGTTGTCGGCAGCGCCGGGGAGATAAGTGTACGAGCCAACGAAGTAGACGGTTTCGCCTTCCGCGAGTGGAACTGCTTCGAATTTCGGCCTGGTGGCATGCAGCGGCGAAGTCTCCTGGTAGACCGTTGGCAGGTCGCTGGCATCCGCGCCGGGCGTAACGAGCGGGTCCATTGCCGGGTCGTAATCCGCAAAGTGACGATTCGCGCATCGCCAACTTGCAACCGGGCCGCAATCGTTAGCCTGGCTGTTGGTTGCCGTGCCAGCATAATAATTGCGGAATAGAGGACTATCGGGGTTGCCGCTCGCGCGCTTAATCGCCAGAAATGCCCCGATCGCCGATAAGTTGCCAGATTGCGGACCGGCCGTATTGTTGAACCCGGCAATAAAAACGCCGCCCTCATTCGCCCCTAAACCAGGAGCGCCGGCGAGCGAGTCGATATTTTCGACACGGTAGAAGCCGGACCAGTAAATTGTTCTATCACCGGTATGCGCTTCTTCCGGGATTTCAATCCGGCTCGACGTGCCATTTGCGCCAGTTCCGCCTGTCAATGCAATGCTATTGCCAGTCGGCGCCGGCAGATTCGTGGCCGCAGCGTATTCATTTCCTGCAACCGAAATCGGCCTCAGCCCCGTGCCGGCGGAAAACCAGTATTTGCCGCTGGCCACATGTAGCTGCCCTTGATTCGCAGGATTGTTCTGATCGGTGGATTCGTTTTCCGGAGTATTGGGGTCGTTCGCGAGCGGCGCCGGAGAGAGCGGGGCGCCATCGGGATAATCGAAGCCCTCGTAGAGCAGGGGAACATCCGCCCAGGCCTGAGCGGCGCAACAACAAATCGCAAGTAATGTGAGGATTCGCATATTTTAGCTCTTCGGTTGTCCGATCTTCGATAAGCTGATCCGAGGTCACGAAGAAAAATACTTCGCAAGCGTTCCACAAACAACAAAAAGCGGCCGTTTGCGATGTGGTTCGATTCTAGGTAATGTTGTTCCGGATCGTCAAATTTATCGCCGGAGATTTCCGAGCAATTCCACCCGATTGTGCGCGGCGCCGACCTGGATTACTCTCGAAGGCAGCGACCGATACCACTGCTAAAAAAAAGCGGCATCGCGGCTACGCTCAGGAAAGTGCAGCCGGCAGTGCACGGATTGGAAGTTCGCCGACGTGATTCCTCGGAAAGAATCCAGTCGCCATCCCTTACATTACCACCTTGATCATGAAACGCGTGTTACCCTCCCGGCGTGAATTCCTGCGGCTTGGCTCCGCTGCGCTGACCGCTGGTTACAGCGTGGGCACGCTCGGTCCGTGGGTCGTAGCGGCCGAGTCAACTACGCCACAAGATCCAAGTATTGCTCATCAAGCGATTGCTTGTTCGCGTCGCGAAGCGGCCAGCGCGGCGCGCGACATTCTTCGCCGAGGCGGCAACGTCATCGACGCGGCCGTGGCCGCCTTGGTTGTGCAATGTGTGATTGAGCCCAACAACGTAGGCATCGGCGGATATGGCGGAAGCCTCGTCTTGTTTCACGGCAAGAGCGGCCGCGTGCACGCGGTCGACTTCGACTCGCGCGCCCCGCGCGCATTCGATCCGGATACGTTCAGCAAGTCGTCCGCTCTGCACGGTTGTCTCGCCGTCGGAGTGCCGGGCATTGTGGCGGGCATCGATTTGGCGCTGCGCGAGTACGGCAGCCTGCCCTTCAAGACGTTGGCGCAGCCCGCGCTCGCGCTGGCCCAAGAGGGCACCGTCGTCACGCGCGAATTAGCCGGTCGTTTCAATAATCTTGCGAAGCAAATCGACTCGGTTTCGCGTCGGGCCTACTTTCCGAATGGCGTTCCGATGGCAGGTTCGAGGTGGGTGCAAACGGACCTGGCCCGGCTGATACGCCGGCTGGGCGACGAAGGGCCGGCCAGCTTCTACAAGGGGGAGATTGCGGCCACGATTGCCCGTCAGGTGCAGCAGGGCGGCGGCACCCTCGCGGAGTCTGACTTCCGCGACTTTCGAGCGTCGATCGTCGACCCGCTTTACGTCCCGTATCGCGGATACGAGCTGTATACGCCGCCATTGCCGTCGGCCGGGCTCACGTCGCTAAGTATTCTCAGAACCCTCGAGCAGTTCGACGCCGCGGAGCTCGCGCCTTGGGGCGCGGAATATATTGAACGCTTTGCCGGAGCGTCGAATCTTTGCTGGGCCGAGCGGTTTGGGTATTTCGGCGATCCCGATTTTGTGGACGTGCCGGTCGATGAGCTGCTTTCCGACACCCGCGCCCGCAGCAGGGCCAAAATCCTTCGCGAGCGCTTCCCCACCACCACAGCACCGTTGCCGGCGGAAACGTCGAGCACCGTGAATATCGTCGTTAAGGATCGCGACGAGAACCTTGTCTCGCTGACGGCCACGCATGGGGAGGCGTTCGGTTCCCGTGTCGCGGTTGAGGGGCTCGGCTTGATGCTCGGGCACGGCATGTCGCGATTCGACACCAATCGCAGCAGCCCGAACTTTCCCGCGCCGCGCAAGCGGCCACAGCACAACATGGCGCCGCTTGTTATATTGCGCGAGGGCAAACCATACGCCGCGCTAGGCCTGGTTGGTGGACCAAAGATCGTCACCGTCACCGCGCAGCTCGCCGTAAATCTCATAGATTTCCACGCCGGCCCGCAACAAGTCGTATCGGCCCCGCGCATTCACACCGAAGGCCAGGAGCCGATTCAAGTCACCGCGAGCACGCACGCCGAAGTACTCGACGAGCTTCGGACCAAAGGCCGAAGTATAAAGACTGTTCCATCCATCGGCGGTCCCGCCAATGCAGTGGTTATTGATCCGAAAACCCGACGCGTCGAAGCTGCCGCATCAAACGGTCCTAGTGGCGTCTTCGTGTTTTATAACTCGAACGTTGTTGAAAGCACTCATTAACCATTGCAACGTGACTGGCGCCTTTCCAAGGTTACACCAGAAATTGAAGCGATCGTCATGTCCAGCGCGATTCCAAAACTGATCGCACTCGTCGCGGTCATCGTTTTTGCGGCGCAGCAAAAACCGATTAGGGCGGAATCAGATGGTTCTCAAGCGGCCGATCGCAATCTGCCGTCGGTGCAGGAAATGATCGAGTCGCGAACCGACGTGTGGGGCGATGCCGCCCGGAGGCTTCCCGACGGGGCCAGCTATGAATTCTTCAAAGACCTGCTGCCGCCGCTGCGCTGGGTGAACACCGAGTTTCGTCATTATCCAATCGTGCTCAGTGCCCCGCGCAGTCCTCAAAAGGTGCGTTTGGTGTCCAATGGCAGCGCGGTAAACCCGCGTGCCAACAAACCGCCGATGTGGTACGAGGCGGGCGTGCCCGTCACGTTTTTCGTCGGCGATTCGCGCGAACGATTTGGAGAATTCCTTTCTCAACTCGACGGCCCCGGTTATCTCGACGGCTATCTTCCTGTCGTCACGACCAAATACCGTCACGAGGGGAGGATCTTTCAGGAAGAAGTTTTTGCGCCGGTGGACGAGACATTGGCCGCCCGTGGAACGGCGTTGGTCCGTTTTTCCATAGTCCAGGCGGGAGCAGAGAGCCGTGGTCGAGTCGAGGCGCGCGTCGATTCTCAAACGCCACTTCGCGTCGAAAACCGTGAAGTGCTCAATGAAAACGGCGAAAGCATTGTCGCATTTGGCCCGCAATGGAAATGGGACGGCGATCGCAGTGCTCTCGTTGCGCTCCTCGGCGATAAGCAGACCGCCGAGCTGGCCATCTTTACCGAGCCGGCCAAACCGGGGACCGCCATTTCGACTTCGGTGTTCGATGAACAAAAACAAGAGTGCATCCGCACGTGGCAGGACTTTCTGGATCGCGGCATTCAACTAGATACGCCGGAAGAAATCGTCGATCACGCCTGGCGCGCGGCACTGATCGGAAATTTAATGATTGCCGTTGGGAACCGGCTGCATTACAGCGCGGGCAATGCCTACGCGAAGCTCTATGAAGGCGAGTGCGGCGATACGCTCCGGTCGATCATGCTTTTTGGCCACGGCGACGCGGCCCCCGCACTGCTCAAGTCGCTGTTGGAGTTCGATCGGCAAGAAACCCGCTTTCACGTGGCGGGCCACAAGTTTCAACTGCTGGCGTATTTCTACTGGCTTTCACGCGACGCCGAGACGGTTCGAGCCTATGAGCCGCTGTGGCGGCCGTCGGTCGAGCTCATTCTTAACAGTCGCGAGCCTGAGACTGGGTTGTTGCCGAAAGACAACTACGCCGGCGACATCAAAACACAAGTTCATTCACTGAATTCGAACGCCAATTGCTGGCGCGCTTTGCGCGACGTGGCCGCGATGCTCGACGACATGGGCGAAAGCCACCAAGCCAAGGAACTACGCAGCGTCGCCGCTGAATACCGGCAGGCGATACTTGCCGCGGTCGAGCGCAGCGAACGGCGCGACACGCGACCGCCGTTCATCCCTATTGCGCTATTGGCCGATGAACCTGCCCACGACCCCCTCACCGCCACGCGCACCGGCAGCTATTACGACCTGATGTGCCCCTATGTCATCGGCAGCGAAATCTTCGGCCAGGGATCGGAGCGCGAAGACTGGCTGATCGGCTATTTGGAGAACCATGGCGGGATTGCGATGGGCATGATCCGCAGCCAGCCGCAACAAGGCCAGTTCAGCGGCGAGCCGGGCGTCAACCCGCTTTACGGACTCCGATACCAGCTGGCACTCTTGCGGCGCGATGAACGCGAAAAAGCGCTGGTCGGTTTTTATGGGCAGTTGGCCCAGGGCATGACGCGGGGCACGTTCATCGGCGGCGAGGGATCGCGCTTTCTGCATGGCGACGCGAACGGCCGCTCGTTCTATTTGCCGCCTAACTCGAGCAGCAACGCCACGTGGCTCGTGACGCTGCGTCACCTCCTAATTCAAGACTGGGACCTCGACGACGATGGCGAACCTGACACGTTGCGCCTTCTGTTCGCCGTTCCGCGTCGCTGGCTCGCCGATGGCAATCAATTACGTGTCGAAGGCGCGCCCACGGCTTTTGGCACGGTGTCATGCCGAGTTGATTCGAAACTGAGCCGCGGCGTCGTCGAGATTCAGGTAACGCCCCCATCGCGGCCGGTGAAAACGATTCTGCTTCGCGCTCCGGTGCCGGACGGCTGGCAGATCGAGTCGGTCGAAGTCGACGGGGAGCGGGCGCCGCTTGTCGATGGCGAAGCCGTTGAACTCTCGGGGAAAACCAAACCTTTAATGGTGCGCTTTCACGTGAACCGATCGTGAGGCAATTTTAAGCGAGTCGGTTAGTTTTCGCTCGCTTTGGCCAATATTGGTGAATCCTTTGACCAGCGGCGATCGCTCGCTTAGGATAGTAGACGCACCTTGACGAATCTTTCTGGGAGGTTGGCTAATGACGCGCAAAAATTCATGTTTCGGCGGCCGTTCCGTTCTCGATGCAATTTGCCAGTTCCGACCTTGGCTCGTTTGCGCGGTGATTTGGACTTGGTTGGCCTCGGGCGCGACGGCCGCGCTGCTCGTATATGAGCCGTTCGATTATCCGGCCGGCGAGCGCGTACTTGGCAAGACGAATCCGTCGACCGGCAATGACTGGCATTTGGCCGCGGCGTCGGGAGCCAGCGGCGACACGACTGCGATCAACACGACGAGTAGCAATCTGACTCCGCCGCCCGGTCTGCGCGATGCGGAGGGCAACTCAGCCGCGATCACCGGTGTTGGCAATCTCAGCGGCGCCGCCAACCGGTTGGGGCTGGGTGCGGGCTTCAACACAAACAGCGGCGATACTGTGTACTATTCACTTCTGCTGCGCATCGACGATGTGAGCAACTCGAACACCGGAGTGGGCGGATTCTTCATCGGGTTCAACAACCTGGGCGACACGGCCAGCACTACGAATCCCGGTTCTGTTGCTGCTCGGTTGCAGGTCCGGCAAGATCCGGGTGACACGTCGAAATACAACCTCGGCATCGTCAGACAACGAGCTCCTACGGCAGCCGATCCGATTACGAGTTGGAGTGGTCCCATGACTCCTGGCGAGACGCTGTTCCTCGTAGCCGCCAGTGAGCTGGTTCCGGGAACTCAGAATGACGTTTCCCGACTGTGGATAAATCCGGATCGCAGCACGCTCGGCGACGCGTCGCCGCCGCCGGCGACTCTGATCGACAACTCAACGGGCACCGGAACGGATATCGGTGTCTTCAGCATCATTCTGCGACAGAGTCCAGCGCCTTTCCTGACGCTCGATGAACTTCGCGTGGGGACGACGTGGGCCGCTGTGACGATTCCCGAGCCCGCTGCGTTTGGATTGGTTGTTTTCGGCGCGATCGGCCTAATGTCGCGGCGGATCCGCAAAGTGTAACGCTACTTGTCGGCCGCCGATGTGGCTTGAAGCGGGGCGTCCGGGATCGGCCGAATTTCGATATTGCGGTAGAACACTTCCGCGAACTCGGCCTGAAGCGCGATGCGGCCCTTCCTTAAGGGCTCCCAGGTTTTGTTGTCGGCGCTCAGTTGCCGCAAGTTGGTTGCTTCGAAGACCGTGTGCCCGTTGATAATATGGATCGCTTTTTCGCTTCCGCGCACGATCACCTCGACCCTGTTCCATCCATCGCGTTCGTGTGTGCCCGACTTGACGATGCGGGCAATCGTACCCTGGCCGATCGTTTGCCTCACGCCACCCTCTGCTTCCGGCTTATAGCGGGGCAAGTCTTTTGGGCCGCCGGGCGTTTCAATGTTCACGATCTCCACGCTGGCCTCGACTTGCGTGCCCCGGACGGTGAAGCAGTCGCCCGTGTCGTTTTCTTGAATCTGGCACTCAATGCACCGCGGCCAGACCATGTCGGGGTCAACCAGGTGATAAAGCAAGCCGGCATCGCGGCGCTGCTCGGCGCGGGGCCTGAATTTTTTATCGCCCCATTTATATTCCAGTCGCAGGTGGAAGTTCTCGTATTCCAAGTCCGTGGCTAGATAGCCGAACGCGACGTCATCGTTCTCCGAGTGGTCGCGATAGACGTGAATCATGCCGTCATGCGCCTTAAAAACCTTCGTCGGGTCCTCGTTCTTTTTGTGCATTTGCAAAAAGGTGTACCAGCCGTCGAAGGTCTTTCCATCGAACAATCGAATCCATTCGGTGTCGGTCGAGGTTTTCGCACGCTCGCCAGATTTCTGTTGCGCAAAGCCGCAGCGGGGCATGCTAGAGCAGAACAGCAAGGCCGCGGCAAGAGCAATTGTTCGGTGCATGGCGTCAGATAGTCGTTGATTTTTGACGGGATTGGCTTTGTGTGTTAGCTTCAGCTTATTAGACTCGACACCCGGCTGACTGCCCATCCTCACCATGATGTCGTTTGCTACACGCTGCTTAGTTGTCTTTGTTGCCGCGATTCTGTCCGTGCTCTTCGTGGTCCCGGCTTGGTGCCAGACGTGGACCGGCCTGGCTGCGCCGGACAATAGCTGGACAACGGCCGGCAACTGGAATGGCGGCGTGCCCGGCAGCGGCGCAACCGTCATATTCAACGGTCCAGGCAACGGGAATACGAATATCAGCCTCAGCGGCGAGACCCAGCCGATCGACACTCTTCTGTTCGACACTCCGAACGCTGCAGCTTACACGCTCGGGCAACTATCGGGCGACGCGCTTGCGTTCGAAGACGGGGGATTGTTTGTGGTTGACAGCACGGTCACCACGCCCCAAATCATCAACGCCACGCTGCGAGTCAATGGCGACCTGTTGATGACCAATAGTGTTTCTAACGGCGGCGCAACGGTGGGCGATGGATTGGTTGGACTGACCCTCGGCCCTGTGAACATTGAGGGCGGCACACTTTTTGTCAACAACGGCCAGGCCACCGTGACCACGGCGCTCAACGGAAATATCACCGACAGCCCTGGGTTGCCAGGGAGCCTGAGCCTGATGTCCGCTTCCGGCGGGGGCGCCGCGAACATCAACAGCAACTTCATCATCAGCGGAAATAACACCTACACCGGCGGCACGACGATTCAGGCGAACACGGGCACCAACGGCAGCGTCCAGATTGGCACCGACATGCCATTCGGATCGGGAAAAGTGACAAACGTCTTTCAGGGCAACTCCGTGGAGTTCCGCGCCCTGGGCGGCACGCGCATTATTACGAACGCTATCGATTTGGATGGCGGCATCAACTTTGCCGGGACGAACAGCTTTGTGCTCGACGGCCCGATTTTCATCAAGAGCGGCGTCTCGCGCACGCTGAGCAACAAGATTTCGTCGGGGAGCACACTCACGCTGGGAGCCAGCCCCGGCTCTTCCACCATCTATCTTGGCAACCCGGTGTCCAACGGCGGCGACGGCGCCGGAAGGACGATCATACTCTCCGCCACAGCGGGAACAACGATGTACGTCAACGCCCTGTTCCAGGACGTTGATCCCAGCCATGCCGACAGCGCCGTGCGATATGGCGGCAACGCCACTGGCAACATCATCATCAACACGCCGCAAACGTACGCTAGCCGGACTATTCTGGGCGGCGGGGAGTCCACCGTTCAGTTCAAGCACGACTACAACGTGGGAGATCCATCCGGCCCGTTCGGGCTCGGCACGCTGGTCGCCTTCAGCGCCGCCAACAACCAACTGGCGCCGATCGAGGGCGACCGCACTATTGCCAACCCGATTCAAATGGAGGTTGGCTTCACGGTCACCAATATCCCGGGCGACTCCAGCAGCGTGACGTTTACCGGGCCAATTACATTTGCCAGCGGCGCCAGCCGCCTCATCCAAAACAAGATGAACCCGACGACGGGCGGAACTCTTACGTTAGGTTCGGCCACAAGCCCCTCCACGATCACTCTGGCCTCGACGTCCACCACGGGCCCGGTGACACTAACCTTTGCCGGCTCGGGCCGGACAATCATCAACGATACAATTCAGGATTCGCCCGGGGCGCCCATCACAAACATCGCCGTCAACAACTCATCGACAACGACATTCAACGGCGCTCAGAACACGGATGGCAATTTTACCGTCAGTGGCACCAACGCCACCGTCATTATCAACGGCACACGATCCGGCGCCGGCAACCTTGCGGTGGCCGGCAGCGGCGCGAAGCTGTTTGTTAACGGCTCAAAGACCGGCGCCGGTGCCGTTACGATCAACAGCAACAGCACTCTGGCTGGCACCGGCAGCATTGACGGCGACGTGACCAACAATGGCACGATTGCGCCAGGTACAGACATTGGAACACTAACATTGACCGACAATGTCACGATGGGCGCCGATTCACATCTGGCGATCGAGCTTAGCGGCGCATCCGCTGATAAGCTCGTCGTGGGCGGTAATCTGGATCTGTCGAATGGCGAGCTGCTCGATGTCGCGGGCACTGGCAGTGGTTCGAGCTGGATCATCGCCACGTACGCCGGCACGCTGACGGGAGTTTTTGATACCGTCACGCCTGGCTTCATGGTGGATTACGGCGACGGTTCTAACAGTCAGATTACATTGATGGCCACCACGGCCGGCCTGCCTGGTGATTGGAATCAAGATGGCAAGGTGGACGCGGCCGACTATGTCATCTGGCGCAAGGATCCGGCGAGCCACGGCGGCGACCCGGACGGCTACAACACCTGGCGGCAGAACTTCGGCAATTCGTCGGGCAACGGAAGTAATGCAATCTTTGCCGGCGCCGCAGTGCCAGAGCCCGCGGCGGTAGTGCTCATCCTATTAGCGATCGCCCAGTGCGTCGCTTGGAAACGGCGTGGACCGTCAAGAACCGCGTGACGCGTTCGCTGAGAAGTGCTTCGACCGACGGCTCCTGGACCGGGGCGATGATTGTTCGGGTTAGTCCGACAAGCCAGCTCTTTGCGAAAACCATGCCTGGCGAGATTCTCTTGCAGTTGCGCACTGCATTGCGGGAGCGGGGGATTTCATTTCGAGAGGTGCAGCACGCGCCGACGTTCACGTCGGAGGAATCAGCAAAGGCCCGCGGCGACGATCTGAAGGTTGGCGCCAAAGCACTGCTGCTGCGGTATGACGAGCAATTTGGAAATTTTGTCCTGCCGGCCGATCGGCAACTTGATTCGGCAGCGGTTAAGCGGCACCTCCAAGTGAAGCGCCTGCGCTTTGCGACAACCGAAGAGCTGCTTCAGTTGACTGGGTTGGTGCCCGGTTCGCTGCCTCCGTTCGGCCATCCAATTCTGCCCTTCGAGTTGTTCGCTGACGGCTCGTTGGGTGTCGACGTCGACCGCATCGCGTTTAACGCTGGGGCGCTGACGGTATCGATCGTGATGTCGGCCGCTGATTGGGAAGGATTCGCCAAACCACGTCGCTTCGCCTTCGCGAAGACTCGCGATTGAAGACTGTTCGATCCCTGCGGCTACACCGGGAGCGAGACGACTTCGCACGGACCGATTGGCGAATCCAGCCGCGTGCCGACGGGGTTATGCTCACGGCGAACCATCGCCAGCGCCAGAGGGGCGTCAAGCTTTGGCGAAAGCACTGCCGACGTGACCTGACCGATCGTTTTTCCGACGTGCGTTAGTTCGATGCCCTTGTCCGGCACGGCCTGGCTGCTGAATCGCACGCCCGCGAGCTGCTGATTAACGTGGCCGAGCGCGTCGATGCGCGCCACGGTTTCCTGTCCCAAATAGCAGCCTTTCGTGAAGCTGATGGCCTCGTCGTTGCGCCTAACCTCCTGCGGAAAATTGCGGTCGTCGAAATCCACGCCGAATAGCGGCACGCCGGCTTCAATCCGCACGATCTCGAACGCCTCGTCGCAAATCACAAATCCGTTGCCGACGAGTCTTTGCTTTAGTTGACGCACGTCCGAGGCCGGCGCCTCAATTAGCCGTAACGTTCGTCCCTTGGTTTCGTACCAATCGGTTACATGCACGGCAAGTTCGAATCGTTGCGCGGCGAAGTCGGCGTCGAAAAGCAAATAGCCGCGGGCAGCACTCTCGTCGTGCAACTGAACATCTTCGCGAATGATATACCGATCCAGATGTTCCAAAAGCCTTGTCGCCTGGTCTGGTTCGCCAATAACAAGCAGCTCGTTCTCACGGCAAGTGATGAGAGCGTGCCCGATGATTCTTCCCTTGACGTTCGTAAA
>DASXWB010000956.1:0-11717 GCA_036503915.1 Lacipirellulaceae bacterium
GAGGTGATGGGCCGCTACGCCGGGTGGATCGCCCTCTTTGCCGGAGTGGCGGGCGGAGCCGACGTTATTTTGATGCCTGAAGTTCCGTTTAATTATGATGCGGTCTGCGGCAAGGTTCAGGACCGTGAGCGGCAAGGCAAACATTTTACGATTGTGGTCGTAGCTGAAGGCGCGCGGCAACAGGGCGGCGACTTCGTGACCTCAGCCGATGCGCCTGCGAATCGCGAAGCGCGCCTGGGCGGGATCGGCTTTATCGTGGCACGCGAGATTGAGCAGCGCACAGGCAAGGAATCACGAGTATGCGTGTTGGGGCATTTGCAGCGAGGCGGCGGGCCCACCAGCTTTGACCGGGCGTTGTGCTCGGTCTTTGGAGCGCATGCAGTCGAACTCATCGCCGCCGATGATTATGGCAAAATGGTCGCCTTTCTCGGTTCGCACGTGAGCGCGATTCCGATCAGTGAAGCCGTGGGCAAACTCAAGACAGTTCGGCCGGACGGAAGTCTGGCTCGGACTGCTCGTGCACTTGGAATCTGCCTCGGCGACTGACCGTTAGGCGTGCAATTTGGAGATTGGCATGGGTTGGCTTTTCGATCTTCCGCGGACGAATCCGACGGCCCATGCCATTGCCATCATTTCGCTTGTCTGCGTCGCCGGCATGAGCCTGGGAAGCATTCACGTGCGCGGCATCAAGCTTGGCACCGCAGGCGTCTTATTTTCGGCGATTCTGGTTGGACACTTCGGCAAGCCCGTTGATCGACACACTTTGGAATTCGTGAAGGAGTTTGGACTGATTCTGTTTGTGTTCTGCATTGGGTTGCAAATTGGCCCCAGCTTCTTTGCCTCCATTCGCCGGGCAGGCTTGCGACTGAATGCTTTGGCGACGGCAATCGTTCTGTTAGGCGGAATTATCGTTGTCACGCTGGGTTGGCTGCTGAGGTTCGACAGTGCCGCGGTGCCCGGGATCTTTTCTGGAGCCACTACCAATACGCCGTCGTTGGGGGCGGCTCAACAAACTCTTTCTTCGTTTCCCAATGTGTCTGCCGAGCGAGCCGCGCTGCCCGCACTTGCCTATGCGGTCACGTATCCGCTCGGTATTTTCGGCATCATCTCGACGATCTTGGGGCTAAAGAGGTTTTATCGAATCGACGTGGCGAAGGAGGTTGAAGCGTACACGGCGGCGGATCGGGCCGGGTACGAGCGTCTCGAACGGCGGACGCTCGTCGTCGAGAATCGCAATTTGCAGGGTGTAGCCGTCGGTGACGTGCCTGGTGCAGTCGAAACGGGAGTAGTAGTGTCGCGCATTCGACGCGCTGGTGCAGAAGACGTGAGTCCTGCCACGCGACAAACCGAGTTACAGGTGGGGGATAGCATTCTTGCGGTCGGAACGCCAAGCGGCATTAACCAGTTTGAACGTGTCGTTGGTCGGTCGAGCCAGGAGAATTTGCTCGAATCAGCTGGGGCAACAACGTATCGGCGAATCGTCGTGACGAACACCGCCGTGCTCGGGAAATCCATTAAGGAACTCGATCTAGAGTTTTTGTATGGGGTCGTTGTCACACGCGTTACTCGCGGTGACCTAGAAATGGCCGCCGTCCCCACTCTGCGACTGCAATTCGGCGACGTTTTGCAAATCGTCGGCCACCAAAGTGTCATTAGACAAGCGGCCGAATACCTCGGCGACTCGGTGCATGCACTGAATGAGACTCACTTTGTGCCGCTGTTTGCCGGCATCGCTGCTGGAATCGCACTCGGAACCTTTCCTATTGCATTTCCAGGATTGCCGCAGCCGCTGCGGCTGGGCCTGGCCGGAGGCCCGCTTGTTGTCGCTATTATCGTGGGTCGACTAGGTCGCATCGGCCGCTTGGTGTGGCATGTTCCACGTACCGCGAGCATGGCTTTTCGAGAACTCGGCATTGCGCTTTTCTTCGCGGGCGTTGGCCTGATGGCAGGGCCCACTTTTTTCGCGACGGCGTTCAGCTGGACTGGCGTTTTATGGGTTGTTGCAGGCGCCTGCGTCACAATTGTTCCCCTGCTCGTCGTCGGAATCATCGCGCGCACGAAGCTCGCGCTGAACTTCGTTGAATTGTCGGGACTCTTGGCGGGGAGCATGACCGATCCACCGGCGCTCGCCTTTGCCAACGGCATTTGCGATTCCGAGGCGCCGGCGGTGGCCTACGCGACGGTGTACCCACTCACGATGTTGCTGCGGATCATGGTCGCACAATTCCTGGCGGTTTCCTTGTCTGGCTGACGACGGCAGTCGCCAAACTCAATGAAAAGGTGGTTCCATAGATCTGTTCCAAGGAGCGCTTTCCATGTCCACGACAAAGAACCCAAAGAAAAAAACGAAAGCGGTCGCGCGAATAGAGGCCGGTGTCACGGATGCAACCGGTCCAGACAGTTACGACCGGCATCTGATGTTCGATCACGTTGTGTCGAAGCAAGACGCCAGTCAGCGCGAACGTTTTGAAGCGGTGGCGCGCACATTGCGCGATTTGCTCACGGAGCGATGGCTATTGACTCAAGAGACTCATGACCGCGAGAACGCCAAGCGAGTTTACTACCTGTCGATGGAGTTCCTAATCGGCCGCACGCTGGTCAACAACATTATCAACCTTCGTGTCGAGCAGCAGATGCGCGATGATCTCAGGTCCGATCCGCAGCAAGACTGGAAAGAAGTCATTGAGTCGGAACCAGACGCCGGTCTGGGCAACGGCGGGCTGGGCCGGCTCGCGGCCTGCTTTATCGACTCGCTGGCCACGCTGCAAATTCCTGCGATTGGATATGGCCTGCGTTACGAATACGGAATTTTTCGCCAGACCGTGGAGAACGGTCGGCAAGTCGAGCATCCGGACCGCTGGCTCGCGAATCCCGATCCCTGGGAAGTAGTCCGGCATCGCGAAACGGTCGAAGTGCCGTTCGGATGCGGCTTCCAGCTGGAGTATGGACAGTATCGTGCGATTCCCGGTCACGCGACGCGAGTGCTGGGCGTGCCTTATGACCGACCGGTGGTAGGTTATGGCGGTCGCACGATCAACACGCTGCGGCTGTGGGGAGCAGCTACGCCAGACTTTTTCAATTTCGGCGAGTTTAGCTCCGGCGATTTTGTGGGGGCGATTGTGGACCGTGTACTCGCCGAGACGGTCACGCGCGTGCTCTACCCCGACGATTCCACGCGTGCGGGCCAGGCACTCCGGTTCGTGCAACAGTATTTCCTGGTGTGCTGCTCGCTGGCTGATATTGTGGCCCGCTTCCGGCGCACCAACGACGATTGGCGGCTCCTGCCCGAAAAAGTCGCTATTCAACTTAACGACACGCACCCGTCGCTAGCCGTGGCCGAGTTGATGCGTATCTTTCTGGACCAGGCGACGCTTGGCTGGGATGAAGCGTGGGACTTGACGGTTCGCACGCTTGCCTACACGAATCACACCTTGCTGCCTGAGGCACTAGAAAAGTGGCCTATACGTTTCTTCGAGTTAGTTTGCCCGCGACTATTGGAAATCATCTACGAGATCAATCGTCGGTTTCTGGCCCACGTTGAAGAGCGCCATCCCGGCGATCAAAGCCGCGCCCAGCGAGTCAGCCTGATCGAAGAGACACCAGACCACCAGGTGCGCATGGCCAATCTCGCCATCGTGGGAACACACAGCACCAATGGCGTCGCTCAGATTCATTCCGGCCTGCTTCGCACGCGTGTGGTCTCCGATTTTGCGGAGCTGTTCCCTGAGCGATTCAATAATAAGACGAACGGTGTGACGCCGCGCCGTTGGTTGATGCTCGCGAATCCTGACCTGTCAAGTTTAATTACCGAAGCAATTGGCGATGGATGGGTGACCGACCTTAGTGAACTACGCGGACTATTGCCGCTCGCCGAGGATGCGTCTTTTCGCACCGCGTTCATCCGCACCAAGCAAGCCGCCAAAGAACGATTTGCCGGTTGGCTGAAGGCGGCCACCGGCCAAGAGGTCGATCCGAACACCATTTTCGACAGCCAGGTCAAGCGCATTCACGAGTACAAGCGGCAGCTTCTCAACGCATTGCACATCATCGTGCTGTACAACCGGCTGCGAAACAATCCGGGGCTGTCGATGCCGCCGCGGACTTTTTTCTTTGCGGGCAAGGCGGCACCGGCGTATCACCTCGCCAAACTGATCGTCAAGTTAATCAACAACATTGGCCGCGTAATTGACTCCGATTCCAGCACGCGCGGCCGCATCAAGGTCGTGTTTGTTCCGAATTACAATGTGTCGCTGGCCGAGCGGCTGATTCCAGCCACCGACGTGTCGGAACAAATCTCGACGGCGGGCTACGAAGCCAGCGGTACGGGTAACATGAAGTTCATGATGAACGGCGCACTGACGATTGGCACCCGCGACGGCGCGACCATCGAGATGGCCGAAGAGGCGGGTGAGGAAAACTTCTTCCTGTTCGGGCTAACCGCCGACGAGGTGCAGTCCAGCCGTGGCTGGTACAGCCCGCACTGGCACTATGAAAACGACGCGGAGACACGGGACGCGCTCGACCTGATGTTTAACGACCACTTCAGCCACGACGAGCCGGGAATCTTCACGCCGATCGGCCAGACCCTACTGGATCGGGGCGACTACTACATGCACCTGGCGGACCTGACTTCGTACGCCCAGGCGCAGAAGCGAGTCGGCGAGCTGTACTCCGATCCGGAAGCTTGGGCGCGCAAAGCGATCATCAATGTAGCTTGTTCGGGAAAGTTCTCCAGCGATCGTACAATCAGCGAATATGCTGCGGAAATTTGGAATGCGACACCTTGTCCAGTAGAATAAACCCCAATTTGCTTCCCTCGATAAGCATTCGCCGCCTATTCACCCGCAACAACTGTAGAATCGCGTTTAACGACAACCGTTATTTGGATTCATGTGTAGGTCGGCGCATGATTGAACAAGAGTTTCTCCAATTGTTTCAATTCAACAACTCCGAACGTAGGTCAACTAACTAAGGTACAAGCTATGAAATCGGTAACCATCACTTGCATCGCTCTCGTATGCGCTGCGGCTTGTTTCACGCCGACTGTGAGCCGCGCCGACCAGGCCGAAGATGAAGCCGCGATTCGCGCAAATGCGGAGGCCTATGTCGCGGCCTACAACAATCGCGACGCGAAAGCGGTCGCCGCCATGTGGTCGCCCGAAGCGATCTATATGGACCCGTCCACCGGCGAAGCGGCCATTGGCCGGGAGGATATCGAAAGGGTGTTCACCGATATCCTGGCCAATTTAGGCCAAGCCAAGCTCGAAGTCGAAGTGCACTCGGTCGATTTCGTATCGCCAAACGTGGCCATCGAAAATGGCACGGTGCGCATCACCAAGCCAGACGCGGAGCCTGAGGAGACGGCGTACTCGGCCGTTAACGTCAAGCGCGATGGTAAATGGCTGCTCGATCGCGTTTCAGAGGAGGAGCCGCCGGCGCCGCCGGAGCCGCCGCCGTCAAACTACGAGCAGCTGAAGGAGCTGGAATGGATGATCGGCTCCTGGATCGATCAGGATGAAGACGCTGCCGTTCAAACGGACTGCGAATGGACCAAGAATCAAAACTTCATCAACCGCTCGTTTGCGGTGGTGGTCGGCGACCAGGTTGACTTGGCTGGCATGCAGATTATCGGCTGGGATCCGGTGGCTAAGCAGATCCGCTCGTGGATCTTCGACTCCGACGGCGGATTCGCCGAAGGCAAATGGACCCGAAAAGGCGACCGCTGGCTGATTCAGCAAAACGGCACGCTGCCAGATGGCAGCATAACTTCGGCCGTCAACATCATCACGCGCGTCGACGACAACTCGTTCACCTGGCAATCGGTCAATCGCGAAGTCGATGGCGACCTATTGCCGAATGTCGACGAAGTGCTTGTCGTGCGCAAACAGGCTGAGTGATCCAGAGGTTAAGAAACATTGTTGTACGGATTCCGGATACGCGTTTGTGAAATGGAGGCGCGCTATGAGAAGGGCGATCCCAATTGCCGTTAGTTTATTGGCAATATTCCTGATGGTGACGGGCGATGTATTGGCACGCGGCGGACGTGGCGGAGGCGGAGGCCGTGGCGGCGGTGGCCGTGGCGGCGGTGGCGGCGGCGGCATGCGCGTTGGTGGTGGCGCGCGAGGGGGCGGCGGCGGTTATCGCGGAGGTGGTGGCGCTCGCGGCGGATACAGCGGCGCTCGGCGGACACCTTCGATGTCGCGCCCGTCCTCTCGCCCATCGTCCATAAATCGCTCGGCCGCACGCCGCCCAAGCACTCGGCCGAACTACGGAAATTTGCCGACGCCTGGCCGTAGGCCTGTGTCAGGCGTTGGAAACCGACCGGGTAGTGGTCTAGCCGGAAGTCGCCCAGGAGGCGCCGGCCGGCCCGGCGCAGCTCGGCCGGGCGCAGGTATTCGCCCGGGTGCCGGCGGTCGTCCCGGTGGCGGATCCCTTGCGGGGCGCGGCGGCCTTCCAACGAATCGCGATTTGCAAAACTTCCTCAATTTGCCTTCCGGTGGTGGCATTAGTGCAGCGAATCGGCCATCGACTCGACCTAGCGGCCCGGGCGGAGCTTTTGCTGGCGGCGCTCTGGCCGGCGGCGCGGCGGCTGCATTCTTGCAAAACCGTCCGAGCGGAGGTTTCGGCGACGGCGGACGTCGAGGCACGGGCGACATCGCATCAACTTTGCCCGCGCGGCCCGATGGACCCGATGTCGGACGTCCCGGACAACCCGGTAATCGCCCGGGTGACATCGGTCGCCCTGGCCAACCAGGCAATCGTCCCGGCGACATCGGAAGACCAGGACGACCGGGCGACAGACCCGGCGACAGGCCCGGGGATATCGGTCGACCCGGGCGACCGGGCGACCGGCCCGGCGACATCGGTCGACCGGGGCGACCCGGTGATCGTCCCGGAGACATTGGTCGGCCTGGCCGGCCGGGAGACCGAGAGTTTGCTCAGAATCTGCCGAGCCGCATTCGCGATCGCGAGGGTTGGCAGGATTGGCGCAACGAACATCGCGACGATATCCGAGATTGGTGGCAGGACAACGCGGGCGACTTCGACGATTGGTTCGGCGACGATTGGTGGGACAACGTTGATGTTGACTGGCCGTACTACCCAGGTTTCGGCTACTGGGGATGGGCCGCGTGGGATGGGCTCACGGACTGGGTCGATTACGGCTGGACCGATCCTGTGTACTACAACTACGGTGAAAACGTTTACTACGATGATGGCTCCGTGTATTACGGCGACGAGCCGGTCGCCACGTATGAGGAGTACGCCCAGCAGGCCGAAGCGATTGTATTAAGCGCTCCGGAAGCCGAGCCGGCCGCGGAGGATTGGATGTCGCTGGGTGTGTACGCGATGACTGCGGATGGCCAATCGACTGGCGTCGAGCCAACCATGTTCTTGCAGCTCGCCGTGAGCAAGCAAGGGGTGATCAATGGCACATTCCAGAACACCGCGACGAGCAATGTGCAGGCGATCGAAGGCATGGTCGACAAACAAACCCAGCGGGCCGCGTGGACGGCCGTTGGCAAGTCGCGCCCGCTCATGGAGACCGGCATCGGGAACTTGGCGCAGGATACGACGCCGGCGCTGGTGCATTTTCCCGACGGCACGACGCAGCAATGGCTGCTGGTGCGGATGGAGCAGCCTGGCGGCACGCAAGAAGCGAGTCCCGGCAGATGACTCCTCAATGAGGAGTGTATCCGTGGCGTAAATAATGACGCCGTGTGTGAAGCTCCATATACAAATAACCAATGACTTCCGGCGACACGGAACAACTCCTCACTGAAGAGGATCTCGGCCGGCTGCAATTAACGACGCTGCAATACTATCTGCACGAGGTCAATCCTGCCAACGGCCTGATTCGCGACAAGACGCAGCGGCACGCACCCGCGAGTATTGCCGCCGTCGGTTTGGCCTTGGCATCGCTGCCCATTCTCACGCAGCGCGGTGTAATCTCGCGCGAATTTGCGCCGGAACTAGCGCTCAAGAGACTGCGATTCTTTCGCGACAGTCCGCACGGCCCAGAACCCGATGCGACAGGTTACAAAGGATTTTACTATCATTTTCTCGACATGAAGAGCGGCCGCCGAGTCTGGAACTGCGAGCTCTCGACCATTGATTCGGCTTTTCTCTTGGCCGGAATGCTCACCTGTGCAGCGTATTTCGACGCCGATAAGCCCGAGGAAGCCGAGGTTCGAAGACTGGCCGATGAACTCTATGCGCGGGCGGATTGGCAATGGGCCCTAAACGGCGGCCCGGCCGTCAGCCACGGCTGGCGCCCGGAGGATGGTTTCATCCCGCATTATTGGAAAGGGTATGACGAGGCGCTCTTGGTATGCATACTCGGCTTGGGCTCGCCGAGCTTCCCTTTGGCGGAAGAAAACTATGCGGCCTATTGTTCGACGTATCAGTGGCGGGAAATCTACGGGCGCGAAGTTCTCTACAGTGGCCCATTATTCACGCATCAACTCTCACACCTGTGGATCGACTTCCGCGGCATTCGCGACAAGTTCATGCGCAATCACAACGCGGATTACTTCGAAAACACGCGGCAAGCGACCTACGTGCATCAGGCCTACGCGATCGATAATCCGCGCGGCTTCGCTGGATATGGCGAATACGGCTGGGGAATCACCGCCGCCGACGGACCGGGCTGGACCAAGCGCATGTCGAGCGGCGTCGAGCGCGAATTCTACGACTACATTGCCCGCGGCGTTCCCGACGGCCCCGACGACGGCACCCTTGCGCCGTGGGTCGTACTTGCCTCGCTTCCTTTTGCGCCAGAGATCGTCATTCCGACCATCAATCACATGGCGCAGCTCCACATCGGCGTCAACAGCCGGTACGGCTTCAAGCCGTCTTTCAATCCGACATTCGAGGTGCCTGATAGTCCGACGGGTTGGTGGATTTCTCCGTATCATTTCGGAGTCGATCAGGGGCCAGTGATCTTAATGATCGAAAACTATCGAACTGGACTGATTTGGAATATCATGCGTCGCTCGCCGTACGTGATTTCAGGATTAAAACGAGCGGGATTTACCGGCGGCTGGCTCGAGAGCTGAGCGACCGAGATCGGTTCGGCGTAATTACTGGAAACCCGCGACGCAAAAGTCTCGGTGGATTGCGGGTTATTCAGGAACCACGCAAAGTGGTGAGTCATTATTGGCTGCCGACAAAGTGCCGTTCTGACCATTAGGGACACACCGAAATGGAAGGTCGATCGCTGCTTGCTGCCGTTGCTGGTGATCTGCGGAAATCGTGGAAAGATCTTGTCCTGACGGACTTAGCTTATAAGCTCATCGCATTTGTGGTGCTTACGCCCGCCATAGGAATTCTGTTTCGCGTCTTGATCGCGGCCTCGGGTAATGCGGTTCTCACAGATCAAGATATACTGTTCTTTTTCCTCGGACCGATCGGGTGGATTTGCTTCGTGGCAGTCGGCGCGTTGTGGCTCGGGATCATCGCGTTCGAGCAGGCGGCACTTCTGGGAATCGTGGGCGCGGCAGCTCAGCAGAAACGAATGGGGACCGCGAGGGCGTTGCGATTTGCCGTGGCGAACAGTCGCTCCGTAGTTCAAGTCGCGGCACGGCTCTTGGCTCGCACAGTGTTGATAATTGCGCCATTCTTGCTTGTTGCATGGCTGGCTTACCGCCAGCTTCTCACAGAATTTGACATTAATTACTACCTGAAGGAATGGCCTGGAGAGTTTCAACTTGCCGTGGCGCTCGGCACAGTGCTCATCGCAGTGCTTGTCTCGCTGCTGTTATGGTTTGCGGCAAGCTGGTTCTTTGCATTGCCGTTGGTGTTGTTCGAGGGCGTCAGACATTGGAGCGCGCTGCGAGTCAGCCGCGAACGAGCGACCGGTCATCGACGCAGGCTGCTGTTATGGATCGGCGGCTGGGTCCTGGTAACGACCATCGTGTCGACACTGACGACCACGTTGATTCTCTTTCTTGGGCGATTGTGTGTGCCGCACGCGACGGGTTCGCCATGGCTGTTGATGGCAGCAGTTGGTGGCGCGCTTTTGCTTTGGGCGGGAATTGGTCTGGCGGTCAATCTGCTGAGCACCATCGTCCTCGCGGTGATGTTGTTCCACCTTTACCGGCAATTCGGATGCCGCAATAGCATCGATCTATCGCAATTGAAGCTGACGGACGTTGTATCCGACGAAGCTGGGCTTTTATTGACCCGCCGCCGGCTACTGGGCCTTGCCGCTGCAAGTGCGGTCCTCGCCATCGGGATCGGCGTTTTTCTGATCCACAGTGTTCGCTTGGACGACAAGGCAGTGATCATGGCACATCGTGGTTCGTCGACCGTGGCCCCCGAAAACACGATGGCCGCCGTCAAGCAGGCGATTGCCGATGGCGCCGATTGGGTGGAAATCGACGTCCAAGAAACGGCTGATGGCGAAGTTGTCGTCACGCACGACAGCGACTTCATGAAACAAGCCGGCGTTGGCCTCAAGATTTGGAACGCCACAATAGCCGATCTGGAACGCATCGACATCGGTAGCTGGTTTGACCCGAAGTTCAAAGATGAACGGGTCCCGAAGCTACAAGACGTGCTCGCGGAGTGCAAAGGCAAAATCGGCGTAACCATCGAGTTGAAGTACTATGGGCACGACGAGCGACTCGAAGAGCGTGTGGTCGAGATCGTTGAAGCATCGGGCATGTCTTCGAATGTCATCGTCATGTCGCTCAAGGCCGACGCGGTGAAGAAAATGAAATCGCTGCGGCCCAGCTGGAAAGTCGGGCAACTGATGTCCGTTTCCGCCGGCAGCCTCGAGAACATCGAGTCCGACTTTGTCGCGGTGAACGCGTCTTACGCCGATCGCCGTTTTGTCCGATCGGCACACAAAATCGGCAAGCAAGTCTACGTGTGGACCGTCAACGACGCGCCGACCATGTCGGCGATGTTGAGTCGCGGCGTCGATGGCCTGATTACCGATAAGCCCGCCTTAGCCCGGTCGGTGCTGGAACTGCGATCCACCTTAAGCTCGGCAGAACGAGTTCTCCTGGAACTCGCGGGAATTCTCGGTGTGGTTCCCGAGATTCACGACATTTGACGATACGAGCGCTGCGTCGCTTTGAGCCGCCTCGGCCACAGAAGGAGTCAACCGTGCATGTTGGCAATCGTCTGGTCGGCCTTGGATTCGCTGCGCTGGGCGTGACCGGGATAGTCGTGTGCCTGGCGGGAATCGTCTGCATATGGCTCGCCGCTTCCCGTTTGCAACGGGTCAACTCGGAAGTGTTCGGCAAACTCGACCAATTGGTAGCTCAGGTCGACCGTCGTGCGGATCAAGCGCGCGATGCGGTGGGCGATACACGCGATTTGGTCGACGAGTTGAAGCAGACGCTGCATGACTCGGCGTCGGACCTGGTCGCCGAGCGGGTGGCGTCCCGGCCCGAGATCGATAACCTCGAGCAACGGCTCGCATCGGCGATGGAACGCGCGGATGGACTGGTAGAGCTATCGACCTCGACGGCGGAGCTGATTGAGCAGCTGCTAGTCTCCCTCGGTGACTTCGCGTCCAAGCGGAACTTGAATCTGCGCGACTCGACCGAATTGATGTCGTCCATCCAATCGGCGCGCCAGTCGCTGGCCAATGCCTCGGACCAATTGTCCGATGTTCAGCGTCGGCTGGCCGAGATTCGCCAGAAGCGCGACGTCGAGGGCCAACTCCCGGAGATCATGAAGCTCTCGCTCGGCATCGTCGCCAAGCT
>DASXWB010000957.1:0-14610 GCA_036503915.1 Lacipirellulaceae bacterium
TCCTCCTCGTATAGAGCACCAATCGCGACAAGTCCGTACGTCCGCTCTGTTTGAGCAATTCACGATTCGGTTTTGCGAAGCTGAAAACATCTGTTCTGCCCAACCTTTGGGCAGGCCTGCGCGCCTCCTTGGCGACACCAAGCTGAAGAACTCTGTCCAGCGCATGGGCGACTTCGGATATCCGAAGAAATCTCCGCGGCTTCATCCAAGGGCACGATCATTGCACGGCCGGCAACAACCTTCGCCGCTCAGGTCCAGGCGGACGACCCGAGCTTTCGCGAAACATGTATCGAAAGCGTGCGAGTCCGCCATGGGAGACAACGGTAAAGCCACGCGCATTGCGCTATTCTCTGCCTCAACGCCCCAGATGCGCGCGTTCCACATGACGTGGATCGCCTTCTTCCTCTGCTTCTTCGCCTGGTTTGGCATCGCGCCGCTGATGTCCGTGGTGCGCGAAGAAATGCAACTCACAAAAGAGCAAGTCGGATGGTGCGTCATAGGATCGGTTGCCATCACGATCATGGCGCGGCTCGTTGTCGGCTGGCTATGCGACCGTTACGGCCCGAGGCTTACTTACACCTGGCTGCTCGTCGTCGGATCGCTCCCGGTGATGGGCATCGGGCTCGCGCAAGATTATGAGTCGTTCCTCGTGTTTCGCGTGCTGATCGGAGCAATCGGTGCGTCGTTCGTAATCACGCAATACCACACGTCGCTTATGTTTGCGCCAAATTGCGTGGGCACCGCCAATGCGACGACCGCCGGTTGGGGCAACCTGGGTGGCGGTGTCACGCAACTGGCAATGCCAATGCTCTTCGCGCTGTTCGTCGGCACGCTCGGCTTTTCCGCTGCGGTGGGCTGGCGGCTGTCGATGTTTGTCGTCGGCCTGATGTGTGCGGTCGTTGGCATCGCGTATTTCTTCTTGACGCAAGACACGCCCGACGGCAACTTCCGGGAACTGCGAGCGGCCGGCAAGCTCACGAAACAACCGTCACGCGGTATGTTTCTCGATGCCTGCCGTGATCCTCGCGTTTGGGCGTTGTTCGTTACGTACGGCTGCTGCTTTGGCATCGAAATCACGATCGAAAACATCATCGTTCTCTACCTGCTCGACTACTTCGACTACTTCCGGCAAATCGATCCTGCTCAAGCACTGAAAATGGCCGGTTTGCTGGCCTCATTATTTGGCCTGATGAATATTTTCGCGCGATCGCTGGGCGGCTGGATCGGCGACAAATGTGGGAATCGCTGGGGTCATTCCGGCCGCGTGAAGTGGCTGTTCGTCGCATTGTTTTGCGAGGGAGTGGCGCTGCTCATCTTCTCCAAGGCGACGACGCTCACGTTCGCAATTCCGCTGCTCATTTTGTTCGGGCTGTTTGTCAAGATGTCGAACGGGGCCACGTACGCGGTTGTGCCCTTTGTCAATCGCCGCGCATTGGGCGCGGTAGCCGGAATTGTCGGTGCGGGCGGGAACGCCGGCGCCGTGCTCGCCGGGTTCTTGCTGAAGACGGAAGGGCTCGATTGGCACTCAGCCCTGTTCATTCTTGGCGCCGTGATCACGGCCTCTTCGTTCCTGAGTCTCACGGTGCAACTTCGCAAAGAAGACGAGCCGATTCGACACACTGAGCGCTGGCATGATATGGGCGTGGCCGCGGCGGAACCGGCGACTGCTACCTGACGATTCGAACCGACATGAGTACCACGTACGAACCAGCATTGCCGCGCCAAAACGTCGTTGTCATCGGCAACGGCATGGTCGGCCAACGCTTCTGCGAGCGGCTCGTCGAGTTCGATGTCGACAACAGATTCCGCATCATCACGTTTTGTGAGGAATCTCGGGCCGCCTACGATCGTGTGGGCCTCACGTCGTTTTTCGCCCACCGCGACGCTGAAAAGCTGATGCTTGCCCGCCAGGAATGGTATGCCGAGAAGGGAATCGAGCTGCATATCGGCGACCGCGCCAAATCGATCGACCGCAAGAAGTGCGTTGTGCAATCTGACAAAGGCGTCAGCATCGCTTATGAGTACGTGGTCGTCGCGACTGGCTCGTATCCGTTCGTGCCATCGGTGAGGGGTATCCAACTGCCGGGCGTGTTCGTGTATCGCACGATCGAGGATCTAAAGCGGATTATTGCCTATGCCGCCGAATCGAAACGGTGTGCAGTGATCGGCGGCGGTTTATTAGGCCTGGAAGCGGCCAAGGCCGCGTACGACCTCGGCCTCGAGACACACGTCGTCGAGTTCGCGCCGCGACTCATGCCGCGTCAGATTGATGATGACGGCTCGAAGACGCTGGTGAAGAAGATCGAAGCACTCGGCGTGCATGTGCATCTGGGTAAGTCGACCAAGGCAATCCATGGTGGGCATAGCGTTGAGCGAATTGAGTTTGCAGATGGTGAAGGGATCGATGTCGACATGATCATCGTCTCTGCCGGCATTCGGCCGCGAGACGACCTGGCAAAAGAATCAGGCCTCGCGGTGGGCGAGCGCGGTGGCATCATCGTCAACAATCGGTTGCAGACATCCGATTGGCAGATTTTCGCCATCGGCGAGTGTGCGCTGCATTCCGGCATGATCTACGGGCTGGTGGCGCCCGGCTACGAAATGGCGGAGATCGTAGCCGCGAATCTCACGGGCGACGATCGACAGTTTTCGGGCGCGGACCTCTCGACCAAGCTCAAGCTGATGGGCGTCGACGTAGCGAGTTTTGGCGCCCATGATGCGCCGCCCGAGCGAGCAACGCCGCTCGTGTTCGAGGATCCGTTCGCTGGCGTTTACAAGAAGCTGCTTTTCAGCTCCGACGGCGCACGCTTGTTGGGTGGCATTTTGGTGGGAGATGCCGCCGATTACAGCAGATTGAGCATCCTCGCAAAGATTGGTGCACCGCTGCCGTGCAAGCCTCACGAGCTGCTAATTCCGGCCAGCGGCTCCAGCGGCGCAGCAATCGGTCTGGACGCGATGTCCGACGCGGCACAAGTTTGTTCCTGCAATAATGTCTCAAAGGGCGCGATTTGTGCCGCGGTTCGCGGAGGCGCGGGGACGCTCGATGCGCTCAAACGCTGCACAAAAGCTGGAACGGGTTGCGGCGGCTGTGTGCCGCTCGTCACCGACCTCTTGAAGGCGGAATTGAAAAAGGCCGGCCGAGCGGTCGTCAACCATTTGTGCGAGCACTTCCAACTGTCGCGGACGGAGCTGTTCGCGATCGTCAAGGCGAAAAAGCTGCGCACGTTCAGCGAGATTCTCGCCCACTGCGGTCGCGGCCACGGCTGCGAAATCTGCAAGCCGGCCGTGACCTCGATCCTGGCCAGCTTGTGGAACGAACTCGTCATGAGGCCGGAGCATGAGACACTTCAGGATACCAACGACCGATTCCTGGCGAACATGCAGCGCGGCGGGCTGTACTCGGTCGTTCCTCGCGTGCCGGGCGGCGAAATCACGCCGCAGAAGCTGGCAGTCATCGCGCGCGTCGCCGATAAATACAATCTTTACACGAAGATCACGGGCGGGCAGCGGATCGATATGTTCGGCGCCCGCGTTCAGGACCTGCCCGATATCTGGGAAGAGCTCGTCGATGCCGGCTTCGAAAGCGGTCACGCATACGCCAAGGCGTTGCGAACCGTCAAGAGTTGCGTCGGCTCCACATGGTGCCGGTATGGCGTGCAGGATTCCGTCGGTTTCGCGATTCGTGTCGAACACCGATACAAGGGTATCCGCGCGCCGCACAAAATTAAGATGGCCGTGTCGGGCTGCATCCGCGAATGTGCCGAGGCCCAAGGCAAGGATGTCGGCCTCATCGCTACTGAGCAAGGTTACAACCTGTACGTTTGCGGCAACGGCGGTTCCAAGCCGCGCCACGCCGACTTGCTGGCCAGCGATCTGGATGAGGATCGGGCGATCCAATTGATCGATCGCTTCCTGGCCTATTACATCATGACGGCCGACCGGTTGACCCGCACAAGCGTTTGGCTCGAAACACTGGAAGGCGGCATCGATCATGTCCGCGACGTCGTTGTTTGCGACAAGCTCGGCATCGCCGCCGAACTGGAAGCAATGATGCAGCACCTTGTCGACACGTACGAATGCGAATGGGCCGCCGTGGTTCGCGATCCAGAAAAAAGACGAAGATTCCGCCAATTCGTGGGCAGCGACGAATCCGAGCCGTGCATCGAGTTCGTAAGCGAGCGCGGCCAGAGCCGTCCCGCCGACTGGCCCAGCGAGATTGTGTCTCTCGACCAGTTTCGCATGCTCGATGGTCGTTCGTTACGCGAAGTCCAGCGCCAGGGTGAGCCGACGCGCCGGTGGGTGCCAGTTGGATTCGCGGACGACTTCCCGATCAATGGCGGGGCGACGGTCAAGTACGGCAAGTCGCAAATCGCCGTCTTCAATTTTGCCAGTCGCGGCGAGTGGTATGCTTCGCAGAACATGTGCCCACATAAAAAAGCATTTGTTTTGTCGCGAGGGATCGTCGGCACGGCCAGCGAAGAGCCGAAGATCGCCTGCCCGCTGCACAAGAAAACATTTTCGCTTGTAACTGGCGAATCGCTGCAAGGTGACGAATATCGCATCAAGACGTTCCCGGTGAAGGTTGAGCATGGAAATGTCTTCATTGAGTTGCCGCCGTCGGAAACACTCGATCCAGTTATGAGCACCGAAGTCGGCTGCAAACTCGCGACGCTCTGCAATGGCCATGGAAACGGGGCGACGAAGTGCGGCACGGTCAGCGCGTGAGACGCCCACATGATTCGACCACCCATCGTGGCCAAAGAAGCGTCGCCCAGTGGAGCTGCACTAATCGAGCGGTTGCTCGACGAACAACAATCGTTCACTGCTGTGGAACGGTTCAGCGAATGGCATGCCAGTGGCGATGGCCATGACGGCGGCGAACTCTTCCCGACGCGGCGCGATCACGCTCGCTATCAATCGTTGTTGCCCGCAACTCCGCCGGCCGCCGGCCAGCAGTATGCTTTCGAAGTTGATCTCGACCGCTGCTCAGGCTGCAAGGCGTGTGTCGTCGCGTGTCACTCGCTCAACGGGTTGGATGAAAACGAAACATGGCGTGACGTGGGTCTGCTGGTCGGTGGTTCGCGCGCAGCACCTGTGATGCAGCATGTCACGGCAGCCTGCCACCACTGCCTCCAACCGGCGTGCATGATCGCCTGCCCGGTCAACGCCTATGAAAAGGATCCAGTCACCGGCATCGTGAAGCATTTGGACGACCAGTGCTTCGGTTGCCAGTATTGCACGATAGCCTGCCCGTACGACGTGCCCAAGTATCACCCCGGCAAGGGCATCGTCCGCAAATGCGACATGTGCTCAGCTCGACTGGCAGTCGGCGAGCCGCCGGCGTGCGTTCAGTCTTGCCCGCACCAGGCAATCACAATTCGAGTCGTCGATGTGACGCAAGTCATCGATGATGCGGAATCGTCGATATTTCTGCCGGCGGCGCCCGACCCGCAAATCACGCTGCCGACGACAACGTATAAGACAAAGCACTCATTTCCGCGCAATCTGCTGCCGGCGGATTACTTTCGCGCGAGCCCGCAGCACGCCCACTGGCCGCTTGTCGTGATGCTCGTGTTGACGCAGCTTTCCGTCGGCGCGTTTTGCGTCGGACTCGTGCTGGAACAATGGCTGAGGGGCTCGATGCTTGGCACCCTTCGTTCATTGCACGCGGTTACGGCGCTCGGCTTCGGACTGCTCGCGCTCGCGGCGAGCCTGTTCCATCTGGGGCGGCCGCGATTCGCCTTCCGTGCCGTGCTAGGACTGCGCCATTCATGGCTCAGCCGCGAAATTGTGGCCTTCGGAGCGTTTGCGGCGCTGGCGTCCCTTTATGCCGGCACTGTTTTCGTCACTCAGCCGTCGCAAGGTAGCGCTCCGCTTGTTGCCGCCGACGCATGGGTTCACTGGCTTGGCTGGTTTGTCGCTGGAACTGGTATCGTGGCCATCTTCTGTTCAACGATGATCTATGTTTTCACGAAGCGGGAGTGCTGGAGCTTTCTGCGCACCGGTGGGCGCTTTGCATTGACGACCGCACTGCTTGGCGTCGCCGCGGTTTGGCTTAGCGTTTTAGTGTCGACCCTTGCGTCACCATCGCCGGCACTCCTTGCGCTCATTCATCAATGTGGACCGGCTCTGTGCTGGGCGCTCGTCGCGATGTCGATGTCCAAGCTTGCCTGGGAAGCCGCCATTTTTCGCCATCTCTGGCTTCGCAAGATGACGCCTTTGAAACGCTCTGCCGTGCTCATGACCGGTGACCTCTCGAACGCCACGCTTGCCCGTTTCGCGTCGGGATTACTGGGTGGCGTTATTCTTCCCACGATATTCGCCGGCGAGGCAGGGTCGCTCGCTAACAATGCAGAATTGATTCAGTTCGTCGTGCTGACTGGGCTGCTCTTCGCCGCTTGCCTGGCAGGCGAGCTGCTGGAACGCTTTCTGTTCTTCGCGGCCTGTGCCACGCCGCAAATGCCCGGAGGAATCCGCTGATGGGCGCCACCTCCACGCAAAAACGAATATCATCACCCTCAATTCCTCCGTCGTTATTTCAGCGCGACGGACCACTCACATCGGAGTTGTTGCTGGAGCCCGCACGCTTCGGTCTCGGGCTGTTGCCCAATCAAAGTCAACCCGAGCGTGTATCGCAATCTGTTTGCGGCTTCTGCTCAACGGGATGTAGTCTCAACATTCATTTGCGAGGCAACGAGGCAGTCGGCCTAACGCCCACTCTGGACTATCCCGTGAATCTGGGAATGGCCTGTCCAAAAGGCTGGGAAGCGCTGGCCGTGCTCGATTCACCCGAGCGCGCTGTAAAGCCGTTGTTGCGGAACGACAGTGGCAAATTGCAGCCAGTGTGCTGGGATACTGCACTGCGTACGTTTGTCGATCGCATGAAGTCGATCCAAACAATGCACGGAAAACAGTCGGTAGCCTTCCTGAGCACAGGCCAGATCGTTACCGAGGAAATGGCCCTGCTCGGCGCACTAGCTAAGTTCGGTATGGGGATGCTGCACGGCGACGGCAACACCCGGCAGTGCATGGCCACCTCCGTCGTGGCCTACAAACAGGCGTTCGGCTTCGATGCACCACCCTACACGTACGCCGATTTCGAAGAGTCGGACGTGATCGTGCTCGTTGGCAGCAACTTGTGCATCGCCCACCCGATTCTCTGGCAGCGCGTCATGCGGAATCCATATCGCCCAGCGATCATCGTCGTCGATCCTCGAGCGACCGAGACGTCCATGTCGACGACGCAACACCTGCCGCTCTATCCGAAGTCGGATCTCACACTCTTTTACGGCATCGCGCGAATTCTCATCGAGCGCGACTGGGTCAATCACGACTTCATTGCTAATCATACAAACGGCTTCGAGGAGTTCGCGGAATTCGTCAACTCCTTTACGCTGGATCGCGTTGCGGAAGAAACGCGGCTGCCGGTCGAATCGATCGAGCGATTCGCCTCGACGATTCACCAAGGGAAACGGGCCTCGTTCTGGTGGACGATGGGCGTCAATCAAAGCCATCAAGCCGTCCGCACCGCCCAGGCGATCATCAACCTTGCGTTGATGACGGGCAACATCGGTCGCCCAGGCACGGGCGCCAATTCGATCACCGGCCAGTGCAACGCGATGGGCTCGCGCCTGTTCAGCAACACGACGAACCTGCTGGGCGGCCATGACTTCGCCGACTCGCAGCACCGCCGCAAGGTCGCGGGCGTGCTCGGCATCGATGAATCCATGATCCCGCACGAAGCAAGCTGGCCGTACCACCGGATTCTCGAAGGTATCCTGCGGGGTGAAATTCATGGCTTGTGGATCATCGCCACGAATCCGGCTCATTCGTGGATCAACCAAGGGATGGCGCGCGACGTGCTCGAACGGCTCGACTTCCTCGTGGTTCAGGACATGTACCACACGACCGAAACGGCCCGGCTGGCCGACCTCGTGCTGCCAGCGGCGGCCTGGGGCGAGAAACAGGGCACGTTCATCAATTCGGAGCGTCGGATCGGCGTTACTCGCAAGGTGTCCCGCGCGCCGGGCGCAGCACTCGCCGATTTCCACATCTTCAAGCTCGTTGCCGACTACTGGGGCTGCGGGCCGATGTTCGAACGGTGGACATCGCCCGAGGCCGTTTTTCAAATGCTCAAAGAACTCTCGGCCGGCCAGCCCTGCGACATCACGGGCATCGCTGATTACGAGATGCTCGACCGTAGCGGCGGCATCCAATGGCCACTCCCCGCCGGCCGTGAACATACGCGAAGCGAACGACGCCTGTTCGAGGACGGACAGTTCTGTCACCCCGATGGCCGCGCGCGATTCCTCAGCGAATCGCCTCGCCCGCTTCCTGAGGAGCCTATTCCAAAATTCCCATTCCTCCTGCTCACCGGCCGCGGGTCCGCCGCCCAATGGCACACGCAAACCCGCACGGCAAAATCGGCCATGTTACGCAAGCTCTATCCCCATGATCTCTACGTGGAAATCAACCCGCATGATTCGCAGCGCCTTGGGATCCGCTCCGGCGACCGCGTGGCCGTTTCATCGCAGCGCGGGCGATTGCATGGCCGCGCTTTAGTCACGCCGGGGATCCAACTGGGGCAGGTCTTTATCCCGATGCACTACGAAACTACCAATCTATTGACACACGCGGCGTTTGACCCTTACTCGCACCAACCCGCGTACAAAGCCTGCGCCGTGGCAGTGGAGATGGTGCGCTGAGTACTTTAGCCCTTTTCCTGTGCAGGCATTGGCGGGCCAGGAATCGTTGGTTTGCCGGGGCTCGACGGAAGTCCAATCGGCCAGAAAACTTCGGGCTAGGGTGTGTCTAATCTCATGTCATCAAACAAAACTCCGAGTACGCGTCGAAAATTAGCTTCTCGGTGTCGCAGTATCTAGTCGCCCAGCTACCGCGACCAACACCGGCGAGATTCCGGGTGCGACGCCAACCAGGCGTCCGGAAGCAGCGTCGCAACCGCGGGCGCGTAACGCGCGACAACTGGTCCAGCAGGTCGCGCACGTACGCAAACGGCTCGACCTGATTCGCCTTGGCGCTGGCCATTATGCTGTAGAGGATGGCGGCCGCCTTGCCGCCGTTGTCGCTGCCCATGAACAAATAATTCTTGCGGCCTATCGCCACGGGACGAACACTTCGCTCACTCAGGTTATTGTCAATGCACGGTGCTCCGTTCTCGCAGTAACGGGTCAATCCATCCCAACGCGGCAGGACGTACTGCAACGCTTGGCCGATGGGACTCTTGGGCAGCACGATCTGTTCGGTTGCCTGGATCCACTGACGAAACTCACCGAGCAAGGACAATGAACGTTGTTGTCGCACCTCGCTGTGTCGCCGATGCCAGGCCAACCACGCTTCCTCGCTGTCGAGTCTTACTCGCTCCGTCGCCAGGCCCAATCGCTCAAAAAACGCCAACATTTACGCAATTTGTAATGACGCACCTCACGCATCACTTAACTAACAGGTGGCACGCCGTACGCCTGAACGACAATTAAGTCACCATCCTCCGTCGCAAAGAAAGCGAGTTCATATCACCGCCATCCGTGCGAAAATAGGGGCTACTCGGATGCTCGATTGGCTTGGCATCACGTGGCAGGTCTTCTAGTGTGCCATCCGTCGTTATCGGACTGATTAATTGCCTCGGCGGTCGCATTCTCTGTTCTCCAAATCGGTTGTACACTGATTTACTCACCGTTTTCGGAGACCATCATGGACAGAGCAACCTTTGAAGCGGCCGACGGATTCGTCGACCAGATATCCGAACTGGTCGATCGGCTCCTCGCTAGCCCTAATTCTGCCGAATTCAAGCGCGTCCTGGCCCAACTCAGCGACGCCATCGGCGAGCGGTATTCAGTTAGTTTCTCGTGCGTGCTTGACTAAAGGGACCGATGAAACCGCCGCTAGTTGCCGGCTGGTGCGACTCGGTCCGTCGCCGGCCGTGGCCCAAGGTTGTCGCGACTGATGGCGCTGGCGATCCGTTTCGATCAACTTATCCGAGATGGAGTAGTGGTCGATCAAACGGATCTCGCGCAGCTGGGACGTCGAGCCGGACTGGCAGATACAGCGCGGATTGTGGAACGCGATTGAGACAATCAGCCCGCATTGAGGACTGTGACTTACGGCCTTGCTTCCGCTTTCTCAAGCGTCACATTGTTCTGCTTTGCGTTGTAACCTTGATGCTGCACGATTTCAAACCGCAGGTCCTCTCTAGCGCCGGCCGCGACCTGAGTGCTCAACTCCACTGTCTGATAATCGTGTAGCTTCGGCTCTAATTGGCTACGGAATATGACATGCCCTTCGAACGAGCGTCGGATCTCGACATCAATTGGCTTTGCAGTGTAATTGCGAATGCGTTGGCTGTAGATCGTATGATCGTCCCAGCCGGCCACCGATGAGTTGACCTCGCCCTGCACGGCGTCCCGGCCCACCTGCTGATATTTGGTTGTGCCATTAATCTGCATCCAAATAGCGTCGCGGAAGGTTCGCAGCTTGATCAATTCGAAGACCACTTCGGGGTCTGACCCCAGATTGAGCTCGATCTTGTCGCCAATGGGAATGTACTTGATCGACTGCTGGGTGAGGTACGATAGACCATCCCGGCCGTTGTCGCGGAACACACGCACCACGCCATCGGGAAGCGGTGTCGTGCCTAATTTCGACTTCTCATCATTTGTCATGAGATACATTCGCACGACTTGGTCCCCATACTCCTTCGGGCGATAGCGGTACTGGATTTTCAGCGGGACCTCGTTCGCCTCAAAGCTCCGCAATCGCTTGGACCAACCGTTGGGAATCGTCTCGGTCCCTTCGATCGTATAGATAAAATACTCGCTCAAGCCTTCTTTGATGATTTCCTTAGGTGCTTGCGGGGCCGCCCCACCCATGCCGCCCCCAAATCTGTCCATCGCCCCTCGCGCAGCACTTCGCTTCAGTTCCTCTCGCATCGGTTCGTTCAAAGCGGCAACATCCTGAATCGGTATCTGGGCCAGCTGAGCGATCTTTTCCACTAGGTTAATTGTGCCAACCACGAGGCGGACTTGTGCTTCCTCGTATTCTTCTCCGCTTTGGTTCGTTACGCGTACAAAACCCTCGATGTCCGTTGAAGATTCGTCCACGTTCGCAACGCAGTCGTAGTCGGCGCTCCAGGTGATGCCGCTTGTAAAATAGGTGATCTGAATGGTGGCCTCTCCGTCCATCTCGCTTTCAACGTTCCAATAGAGCATCTGCGGCTTGTCGTGTGGGAAAGTCGTATCTTGCACTACAAGCTTGTCGGCAGAAGTAAGGAACTTGAGTTCTACTGACGATGGATCAATCAACGTATTGGCCCAAGAAAACTGCAATGGGTTGATGCCCTTCTTGAATGTCACCAGACGGGTCTCGCGCACCAATGTGAGATCCTCGCTGTTGTAGATTGTCAGCTGCACCGTGTTGCGACGAGGCACGGTCGATAAATCGATGTTTGCAGCCGAAGCAATCGAAACAACGCTTGCGGCCAGTACGTAAGATGACAGCGTGCGAACCGGATAGCTCATCGATTTACCATTCGTTCTTCAAAATCAGATGCAATTTATGCACGACCTTTTCAGCTTTGCCTGACGCATCGGCCGCCGGCAGCTTGGCATGGAACACCAGCTGCTCGAACGTGCTGCGCTCCTGGTCCGGGCCGCCTTCAAAGGTCGTGTCGTCACGGAGCTGCCACTCGACGTCGCGGCCCGTATCGGTTCGCACTTCGTTGCGGAGATGCCGAAGGTTCTCTGCCACGTCCAGCGTTACCGGCTGCTTCTTGAAATTCTCGATCTCGTACTTCACGACAACATCGTAGTCGTACAAGTTGCCGGTGATTCGCTTGGTTTCGTTCTTGTCGATCGTGCGCTTGACGACGATGTCCTGTGCGACGCCCAGATAGAGGCGCATTTCGTCATCCTTCGGAGTGAATTTGCCCCAGTCCTCGCCCAGAAAGGCAGTCGATGCCTGCGGATCCGGGCCGGCGCCCTCAATGAAGATCCGCACCTTTCCATAGGGCAATGCGGCCAGACCGAGATGGTGCGACTTGTCGTTCTTCAAGAGATAGTGCATCGGTACGCGGAGCTTGTTCTGTGCACGGTCGAGATAGTCGTACTCCTGGGGATTGCAGCTGTACGTCTTCTGGATCGGCACTTCCTTGTAATCCTCGACGAGCATTTCCTTGGTCTCATTGATGCCGATCGGTTTTAGGAATCTTGGTCCGAAGCCTGCCCAAAGCCCAGTGCTGCCGAACTCTTCGTTGGCCAGGTTTTGGAGTCGCATGTATTGGGCCAGAGTCAGCGTTTTCTCGTCGTGTGAAGCTATGGCCCGATAGCTGAAGCTTTTGGTGAGATTCCCTAGCAGATAACTGATCCGCACGCGGGCTGAACCCGATCCGCTCGCCGACACGGTCCAGATCAGCGCTGCTTCGTTGGGAGGGTAGCTGACCGAGAGGACCTTCACATCGAGTGGCGTTTCGCCGACGGGCGCAATCACACGAAAGATGATCGAGTTGGGATCGATTTGTGTGTTTGCCCAGGAAAAATCGACTTGGTTTTCGCCTTGCACGAGTGGCACGATTCGCTCTTCTTCGACGAGCGTTGCGCCGGGGTTATCGAGCTGGATCTCAACCCGTTCGCGTACCGGCAGCGTGATCAACTTGACCCGGCCAAAGGCCTCAGGCGCGGATCCGAATACGACGATAAGCGCGAGTCCAGCGGCTATGACGAGGTGGCAACCGAAACGTGAGGCATTTCGCATCTGAAAGTCCTTCGGTGAACTGCGCGCAGTTGGGCCGCGCTCCGGCTATTCCGAATAAGCGTCAGGTATGCTCGCCGAAAGATCAGACGCTTGCCGTGCAAGAAAAGTTCCCACAAGGGCAGCGGCGAAAGCGATCGAGCCGAAACTGGGCTGCGCTACGATAGCGGTCGGGTGAGAGGATGAGCGGCCAGAAATCCGACCTGAATAACTCGATTGTCAAGCCTCGCCGGCTAGTCGCACCGAAACCGCACAAGGCCCTTTCTTGCCCTGTCCAATCTCATATTGGACGATTTGACTTCTCGAAGTTGTTCGATGCTTACTCCTTAAACCTCCGAGTGATGGAAAAAGATATCGTCACGCTCTCCAGTGATGATCCAAAACCCTTTTCGGACAAGACCTTCTTAACTTTTCCTTGTGGCAATGTTGGGCTCCTTAAAACGTGATTCGAAACAAGACGTTTCGTCGGCACTTGAACTGGGGACGTCGCCGCAGATTATCATAGCCATTACGTCGCTCCTCGGCAGGTGATACCTTCTGTGTCGAGAAGCTAATTTTCGACGGGTACTCGGTGTTTTGTTTAAAGACATGAGTATAGACACGCTGTTGCCGGAAGATTGCCGGCTAATTGGACGTCCGTCGACTAGCCCCGCCAAGCCAACGATTCTGAGACCGTCGCTCCACATGCTAAAGCTCTACATGGCGACCGACAGGACCTGCACCACTATACCTCGGCTTCTTTGCTATAATCAGGCCGCCTATTAAACTCGTCCCGGTCGATCAGATGGCGGACGTGACTCAGATCCTGTCGCGGATTGAATCCGGTGATCCTACGGCCGCCGAGCAGCTCCTGCCGCTTGTGTACGACGAACTCAGGCGGCTCGCGGCGCAACGGCTGACGCACGAGAAGCCGGGGCAGACTCTCCAGGCGACTGCGCTAGTGCACGAGGCCTATCTTCGCCTCGTCGATGGCGCGAGGGCGCAAAACTGGAATAGCCGAGGCCATTTTTTTTGCGTCGCGGCTGAAGCGATGCAGAGAATCCTTGTTGACAATGCTCGACGCAAACGTCGGCCAAAGCACGGCGGCGATCGCGACCGTGTTGAATTGGACGACTTTCCGATGACAGACGAGCGAGCCGATCAACTGGTCGCCCTGGAAGCGGCCCTCGAAAAGCTGGCTGCGGAATCACCGAAAAAGGCGAATCTCGTGCGGCTGCGTTACTTTGCGGGTTTGCCGCACCAAGAAGCCGCCAATGCGCTTGGTATATCGCGCGCAACGGCCGATCGTTATTGGGCTTATGCGAAGGTGTTCCTCCGCTGCGAAATGGAGGAGTCTGAAATCCAATAAAATAATCTCCGTGGCCTGAGGCAAATTTGGAAAATACTCGCCACTGTCTATAGAGCAAGGGAAAAGACCGTGGTATCAGACAAGCCTAGCGCCGACTCGATATTCCTGGCTGCCGTTGAACTAGAGCCCGATCAAAGAGCGGCATATCTAAGCGAAGCATGCGGCAACGATAGGGAACTCCTAGCAAGAGTCGAACGACTCCTGGGTGCCCAGTCGCACGTCGGAATTTTTCTTGAATCTCCCGCACCGGAATTGGGAGCGACCATTGACCGCTCCGTCATGGAACACCCCGGCACGATCATCGGCCCGTACAAACTGCTGCAGCAGATCGGCGAAGGCGGAATGGGCGTGGTGTTCATGGCCGAGCAGAGCCATCCGCTTCAGCGGACTGTCGCGCTGAAGATCATCAAGCCGGGGATGGACACACGGCAAGTCATCGCCCGGTTCGAGGCCGAGCGGCAAGCCGTGGCGATAATGGACCACCCCAACATCGCCAAGGTGCT
>DASXWB010000958.1:0-8159 GCA_036503915.1 Lacipirellulaceae bacterium
AAGGGACCTTTTGCAGTTCGAGGCCCACTTTGCGCACTTGGCGTTCTTGGCGGTTTCATATTGTTCGGTGCGCCTAGCGTGGCGGAAGGCGCAGCACGGTGCTCCCTTCGCTCCGCATCGATCGGCCAGGCCAATCGGAACGCAGCGCCAGCAATAGACTCGCAGCAGCGATCACGATTCCGAGCCAGCTTGGCCACAGGGCGGCCCAATATGCGATTCCCAGCAGGAAACCAAGCGCGTGCGGCCATCGGCAAAGCGCGTCCCATGCCGCGGGCCGACGCAACAGCCAGACCGACCCTGCCGCAGTACCCGCGACCATCGCCAGCGCCGCCGCTCTCGCTTGACCAGCCGTGGGGATGGAACGCAGCTCGATGGATAGAACGGGATCGCCCCCTTCGGCGACGCCGTGAATCCATTGGCCGCCAGCGAACTCCATTGGCGGATCCGGAACGAATGAACGCGGGCTGTAGGCCGGAGGGGACGGGTCCAAATCGGACCAGACCAGCGTCGCATCGCATGTTTCGAGCCACGCATCGAGCCGGTCGGACGCCTGTGCCATTTCATTTTCGGTCGCGGACATGACCTGCGAAGTCGCGATTGCGCCCTCCGACCGCGCGGTGGCCTGAGACATTTCTCGTCGCAATTCGACGAGCCTGGCGGCCCATGGATAGTACCAGTTGTAACCGTCCGGAAACGAGGCTTCGAGCGCGGTCGGGGTGGCCGACTCGGAAATGCTTACCAACCGGTCCAGCCGCGAGGCCGCCTGCTGTGCTCGATCCACCCGGTCGGCCCCCGACATCATGGCGTCGCTCAAGGTCACGACATCACGATACGACCACAAACTCATTTCAACCGGGATCGGCGCATCAGCGATCAGCAACTGCGGGCGCCTGAGTTCGATGCGGCGCGCGCCGGTGGCGCCGTCGGAAGCCGAGCGGGAAAGGATTTCGATGAATTGTGGCAATTTCGCTGGGCCAAGCGTTAGTCGCCATTGGGACTCGCCCTGCGGGCGAACGCCTGCGGGCCGGCCATCCGCAGTAACCCGCAACAGCTCCTGGTCACGCGGAAGTTCCAGTATGCATTCAGGAAGGTTTTGTGAAACCACGACCATGCGCGTATAGACCAGGCGGTTGCCAAGCGGGCCGGCTTTCACAAACGTGTCGACGAGCCGCACCGTCGCGTGCGGTTGCTCGACAACAACAGGCCGCAGCGCAATTTGGAAGGGGCTCGTCATTACTTCGTAGGTCGCCCAATTCGAACCGCCCTTTGGCGGCGGCAAATCGCGCGGCAATTCCGCCCGCTTTACTCCCGATTCGCTCCAGGCGATCGGCTGCGAATCGAGCAAGGTCGGGACCGAAACAAAGCGCGGCCCGCGCAGCCCGGCCAGCAGATCGATTTCCGGAACCGCAGGCGGTGAGGCCGAGTCAGTCGCCACACGTCCTCGAAGTTCCAAGTCCAGTTCTTGTCCCGGCTCGAGCGGTTCTGCAAAGCGAACGGAGAGCATTGTGTTCTGTTCGTCCAGCGCGTGCATCTCGAGCGAAGCTCCAACGTTTGACTCGATGGCGATCGGACCTTTCCACGTCGATGGCGCCGATAGCTGAAGCGACCCCATTTTTCCCTGCTCAACTTTCAGACGACAGCCGAACGCGGCCCACCAGCCATCCGCCTCGCGAGACAACACTGTGTGAGTATGCCCGATGGCATCGACGCGATTTGGCTCAACGTGAATGCGCGCGGATTCAATAGAGTCTGGCCTCAACTCGAACGCGCCGGCGGCAACGGCGGTCCAGCCCGCCGGCGGTGGCTCGAGCACTGAGGCGCCCGATGCAGTTTTTTCGCTCGCGCCCGTCAGCTCAACCTGGACATCATCGCTGCCATAAAGTTGCAAGCGCGCGATTTCCGCACGTCCGACCAAGTTGAATTGGGGAACTCCAGAAGTCCCGTCCAAGGCAATCGGCACCCGGCCAGTTACGGTAATTTCGTATGGCTCTGGCAGCTGCCGGCTGAAAAAGACTGTGAGAATCCCGTTGGCATCGCGCGCCCAGCGCGAGGCAATTTGTCGTCCGCTCTGGCTCAAGACGACGTCGTCAATCGTAACGTTCTCGGATACTTCAAGCGCGAGTTGATATTGATCGTTTCCTCCCGGAATGACTGTGGCTTTATACTGCACGCGCAGGCCATCGCTGTGGGCGGCCGCATGAAGCAGCCCATCGATCGCCGTTTTGGCGGCACGAGGCTCAATCGCCAGGGCCAGATTGGGCGCCGCTTCCACGTCGGCCAGAACGACTTCCGGCGGAATCACTCCGAGGCCCGTGCCCCACATCGTCATGAATTCGTTGGCAGTTCCCGGAGAAGCACCTTCTCCATCGACCACTTCAAATTTGAGAGCCGAAGCGCTGGAAATCGCAAGCCAACGCTGGGTCACGGGCAACGACGTAAGCTCAACGTGTGGCGGCCGGAAGCGGCCCAGTGCGGGCGCTTCAGCCAGCCGCCACCGGAGCGACACAACATGGCCATCCGCCTCGTTCGCGGGGAGCGAAACTCGAATCGTTTGGCTCCCGTCGCTTTCCGACGACACTTCTGCCGGTAGGTTCCGCTGCTGCAACTCCCAACGCTTGTCCGCCTTAAGCGTCACGGTCTGCGGCTGGCGGCCACCTCCTTCGACAATGAATTTTGTATCCAACTCGGCTTCGTCAACGCCAATCCGCAGCCATTGCAGCGCCGTCACGCGAGGACCTGCCGCACTTTCGTCATTCGCCGAAACACGCGGCCAATCCACCGTTATGCGCCCCAATCCGTCTAGCTCTCCCACCAATTCGCCGCGGGCACCATCTATTTGCTCCACCGCCGTTCCTGATAGATTTACACCCACCAGTCCGCCGGGATGCTGCAAACGCGCCGTGGCGCCGGCGAGCGGAGGGACTGTCAATTCAATTTGGTTTCGGCCGAACGCCTCCGTGAAGCGCGGGATGAATGGAATCACTAATTCGTGTTGTCCGGGTTCCGCAATATGCACCATGCAGCCACGACCACCCTCGCCCCAGATAAGCGGCGTGGGGATGCCATCCAGCATTGCAGTGGCGTCCCAGATCGCTTCGTCGTGCACCAGCGGCAGAACAATTGTCGTATCGCGAGCCAGCACTTCGATAAGGAAAGTCATGGTCCAATCGCCGACTGCGACCTCGTCGCTATCCGTGCGATCTCGCAACTCGCCTTGATAGTCGGCACCAAGTAAGATCCATTGCCGATGGGCCGCGGGCGCACGAGCATGCAGTTCGCGCAGGAAGCGTTCGCTGACGTATGTCTTGGTCCCGGCGGCGCGACCGTTGGCATCCATGGGAATTAGCACACGGTGGACGGCCGCGTCGTCTGACTGCCGTTCGTCGCTTATCGCTTCCGTGTCGTGGGCCTTGTTCGCTCCTCCGTTGTACTGACCAAGTGCGACCGCGCCGCACAATAGCGCCGCAACATTGATCACGACGAAGAGGACAATCCGAGCTGCAACCGTGGCTGGACGACTCCAGGTTTTCGTGGGCGATTCTTCAATTAGCGGTCGGGCAGGCCGGAGTACAAGCAGTGAACACAAAAGCCCCATGAATGCGCCAGTCGCCAACGGGCTGAACATCGCCGGCAGCAGCAACGCGAGGGACGCTGACGCGGCCAGCAAGCCAACAAACGCCTCCCGACGTCGACGCCAAACCCATCTGCCGGAGGCGGCGCATATCAGAAATATCGCAATCGACCACGAAACGGTGGAAGCCGGCCGCGTCACTCTTACGTCAGCCGGCCGCTGGGCGACAAAAGAGAACGTGTGAGCGCGCCAGCCGGCAAGAGCCGCGGTAGTGCCGTCAACTTGAACTGGCACATGACTTGACGCCGCGGCGATCGTGTCGACTCTTGCCGCAGCGCCACTTCGAGCCGTGGGGCGGAACAGGTTCAACGTGTCCGTATCGCGCGGTCGACCCAGCGGTCCAAACAGCCGTTGGCGTACATTCGGCCTCAACTCGAGTGATATCGCTCCCTCACCAAGTGCTGAAAACTCGGCCGGCAGCCAGACCGTCCAGTGGCCAGTTAAAAGCGGAACCTTCGTATCCAGCAGCGGAGGCTGCAATTGGCCTCCAGATCGTAGCTGCGGCCCATGCGTTTCAAAATGCGCTGTCAATACGGACGCATTCGTTTCGCGCCGGAGCGCGACTGAAATCGGCTCCGCTAAACGATTCTCAGCCGGCACTTCTATAACCTGGTCACCAAGCGACAAAGAAACCAGCCTCGAGCCAGCTGGTAGCCGAATCAAAAGTCGGCGCAATCCCTCGTGCTCCAAATGGTAATCCAATCGATGTACAGCCCGGCCGTCCAGCATGAAAAACGACTCAATCTCGACGCGACGCGCGATGATTGGATAAAGGCCTGCAAAGCCGGCCGGCTCAAGCCACAAAACTGGAGGTTCACTCAGCGAGAGACAGTCCGCAGGTTGGTATCGATAGGCGCATAAAATGGGCCGCGGTCCATTCAGTGTACGCTGCGGCTCGGACTCGAGCGGCGATGGAATGGCAGGCATTGCGTTCGCCTCGATGAGTGGCCGGAGCTGCGGATTGCCGCGCACCAGCACGCGCCCCCGTTGATCGATAGCTTCGGGCACGGAAATCAGCGGCAACTCCTTGCGCCCGGACCAGGGCGAATTCAGCGACGCTACAATCTCGACAGGCTTGCCCGTCGGATGCGGCAAGCGCACCAACCAGGTTTCGCCGTGCGGCGGCACAGACTGCCGCCGGCTGTCGGCGGAAATTCGCTCCGCGACGAGCGTCGTGCCGCTCTGCCGCTCAATCCAATGCACGCTATCTCCTAGCGGCTGCGTCGCATAAACCAATAATCGATCAATATGACTGGCCTTGGGACGCGCGACGATGTGAAATTCCTGTCGAAGTTCGTCATTGACATAGGTCGCGTCGACCCAAATATCGGCTTCGTATTGTCCGCGTTTGACGGCCACTCGCAGTGCGGCTTCATCAGGGGGCGCCGTTAGGTCGAATCGGACACCAGCGACCTCCGACCCCTCGCGTGCCCCGAGCGCATCCGCGCCGGGCCGCTGCGGGACGTACAGAGGCAATCCACCAATCGGCTCAACGACGTACGGCTCGACCGTCTGAAATGAAAGAAGATGCTCGTCGACGCGCACATTGCGCCATCGGATCATCCGCAGCGTATCCGTTGGAAGTGCTTGCGTTAAACCGGTGCCCTGCAGCCGCCCCGTGGCGATCACCGTCAGTTTATCTTCAAATCCAGCCGCCGGAGCCAGCTGAATCTCGACTTCGCTGCCATCGTCCTTGCGCTCGACAAACCATTCACCCAGCGCGTCCGACGGCTCCATTTCCACGGACTCAATGTTCCAACCCGGCGCTACCTCACCCGACAACCTGTGCAAGTTGCCACCAGAGACATGCAAACGTGCGTTCAGGCTGCCGTTCACGTCCGTCTCAGCTAACGCTAGCGACGATACGACCTGAGCAGTCACATTCGGCGCGCTGGGTGCGACTACAATCTCCAACGCTGCGTCAGCCGAATAGGCCGCGAACGACTGAGTCTCGTAGTGGCCGCCATTTTCAACGGATTGCAGTACACCGGTCTGTTTGGACCCGGTCGATTTCAGTCGCTGTAGCACGAGTGTGGGTGCGACCACTAATTTCATCCTGCCAGCCGACCAAAGCGCGCCGGTGGGACGCAGTTTCGGCAATCGCCATTCCTGACCAATTAAAAGCGACTGCCACGCGCGCAATTTAATTCGAAGCGGCTCGTGAGATGATGCAGCGGGGAGAGCCAAAACTGCGCTGGCATCGGGGGACGATTCCGATGAAACCACATGCCACGGCAGCTCTTGATTCAGCGAATTGACGGACATTAGCTGAACATTGGGTGGCAAGGGCACCGCGATTTCGCGCAGTTGCGGCAGCAATTCTTCAAATTCAAGAACGGTTTCGAATTCCAAGCCACGTTCAGTCACTTGATATGCCAAGTCTTCGCGCAGGACGAATCCGGACGACACATCGCTCGCCGCGCCGCCCGCATCCACGATTCGCAGCACGGTAGCGTTCGACGCCTCTAGCGCAATTTCCCATCGCCAGCGGACGTCCGTGTTTGCTCCGTCCGCCGCGGCAAGACGTCGCGATTCCACAACGGCACCGCCGGCAACGACCGGCAATTTTCCCTCCGGCAAATCGAGCGCTAATCGTGTTACGTGCGCCGCCGGCATGCGCCACTCAAAGGCGAGGCCGTCCGGCGCCACAGCAGAAGGGCTATGCCAGTCGAATTCAAGCACTCCGGATCGCTCGACTTCCAACCCCCACTGGTCAGGCGCGTCACCGCTGGCCCCCCAAATGCCCAGCAGCGCCTGCTGATGCGATTTGGCGCGATCCGGAAGCGGGCGATCCTCCTTCCAGCGCGGCTCGCGCAGGATTAGCGACATATCACCGAGCGGCAAAAGCACCGGCCCGTCATCGTGCATTTCAATCGTCCACTGGCCTCGACCGGCGACCAGCCGGTCGCCCTCCAGGCGCACACTGTACCGCGCTTCAACGATTGTCGCCCCGGCGCCGGTGCTGCGAGCACTGCCGTTTGCCGCCGCGATGAGCGCCTCGAATTCCCGCGTTTCAATAGGAAGATACTTCTCGCCGTTGCGCGGCCATGCATCGACGTTGCCGGCCGGCACAAAAATCCGATGGTATGCCTGCGCCGGCACCAATTTCTCTTGCTGAACCGGCTGCGCTTGAAGCGCCGCATCCGGGTTTCCCAACTCGCACAACCAAATCGCGCACACTGCAACTGCGCCTCGCAAAAGGGCACCGTTTATGGCACCGCCGCCGGCGAGCTTCGTGAACAAGTGAGCGCACATTCTCATTCGGATTCCGACAGGCGCAGCGAGATGGTCGGTGAAGTACTGGCAGTCGCGGCAACCGAGGGAATGACAATCGACTCCGCGCGGGGCATCGGCGGACGCAGCGAACTGCCGGCCGGTAGCACCACAGGCCATCGCGTTGGCCGGGCCACGAGGCGCGCCACGAGCAGCGCTAATCCGGCCAGCACAACTCCTAGAACCGAAGCTTGAGCCAACAACAGCGCCGGGATGGGGAACGCGATTGACAGACCGGCCACTAGAATTGCCGCGGCGATTACGATTTGCACTCGCCGAAGGATGGGAAGATAGATCCACGCCAAAACCAGGAGCAGCACACACGCCGACGCGGCGAGCACCACCAGCCAGCGCGGCGCAACCACAAGCGCGATCGACGATAGCGGCGCAAGGCTCGTGAACAAGTATTCGTTGTGCAATCCTGTGGCGGGAATTTGCGTTGAAGCTCCCACCCATCGCTCCAATTCCGCCTGAGAGAGGATTGGTCGGCGGCCCCAAAAACTGCCAAGCCATTGCCAATGGCTGGCTGAATTCATTTGCCGAGGTGCGCGAATCACGTGCTGGTCGCCCGGAAGCACGATCTGCCAGTACACGCCCGAAAGAGCGGTCGTGCCGACGACCTGCGGCGGTGTTAAATCATGCCAGGACACGAGCGAATTGCGGCTTGCCTGACGATAACGTAGCTCCAAGGTATGCGACGCCGGCTCTGCCGATCGCAAAGCTGCCTGGCTGGCCGTTCGCGGCAGGCGCGCGACGACTCTTCCCGCGTCCCGCGAAACGACGTCTGCTGCTCGCCCATCCAGCAACACTTCAATTTCCTCCGGCGAGACCTCCGGCGGCAACTCGACAGTCACCTGCGAGCCCGTCGTGCGAAGTCGAAAAGCGGCCCTGTCTTGTCGCATTTCACTTGAAAACCAGCTTTGCAACCACGCGCGCTCGATCGTTGTCGCGGCGGGCGTATCAATGACCGCCTTGTTGATCGCTAAGGGCAGAAATGTTTCCGATCCATCCGCTACAAACTCGTACGACGGATCTCGCTGTCGCATTACGTCTGGCGCAGCCATTTTCCACGAGCTGTCATCCGACTTCGCGTCAAGCATCAGCGTGAATCCAACCGGCGACATCACCACCGCGCGCTGCGCAGAGGAGCGTCCATCCACTGGCCGAACCAGCGGCAAACGCCAGGGTCCATTTGACGCGCCGACATTCGGCCGCGGAAGTCGATATCGAATCTGCAAGGAAAACTCGCCCAGCC
>DASXWB010000959.1:0-1908 GCA_036503915.1 Lacipirellulaceae bacterium
AATCAAGAGCTACCTGATCCTGCGCGATGAGCAATAAATCGCGAGCGAATTGTTGAGTCGAGCCGCGGACGGCAGGACGAGTTTGTAAAGCGCGGCCAACCGGACGCGCATGATCGCGCGTGCTCCCGCTCTCGGTGGAATCGACGAGGTTCATTGGCTCAAATAGCCGATCATCGTCGTGTGCCATGGTATCGGCCGCCGATCCATCCGCGGCAGGGGCCGACGTTGGTTCCAGCGCGGCCTGCGCAGCACCCATCGACGAACCAAAGTTCTTCCGCCAAACCACATAATCCGCGGCGTCAACGACACCATTGCCAGTACCATCGGCCGAGCTGCCCGGTGCGACGCTGTTGCCAAAATCAGCCCGCCAGACGAGATAGTCCTCTTGCTCAACCGTTCCATTATCGTCGTAATCGCCGGGCATCGTGGGCGTAGTGAATGTGGCTTCCACAAGACCGGACCATTGGCCCGACGCCGTACGCAGCCGCGCCTTCACGGTCGTTGGCTGTGTGATGGTAATCGGGCCACTATACGAGTTCACCGCAGGAGACGAGTTCACCTGCCCGCCGATGGCGCGGGGATCGGTCACGCCGTCGGTCGTGAAGTAGATCGTGCCGGCGCCGGCCGAAATGCTTAAAGAAAACCCGCTCGGGACCGTGCCGCCATGCTGACTGAACGTCGGCGGGACGAGCGTCGCCGGAGTGTACAGCCCGTCGCCTTGCAACTGAGTCAGCACGAGGTTCCCGCGATTTGGGAAGTACGTGTTTCGCAGAAAGTCGATCTGTGATTGCCAGTGACTCTTATTGCGCGGTGGATTTATTTTCGAGTCGCCCCAGCGGGCCGCCTCGGCAATGATCGCCGGTTCCGACTGAGCAACGCGCTCGTTGAGCCGCGCAATGCTGGCCGCCGGCGTCATCGCGCCGCCGTTGAAAAAATACTCCTGCACATGGTCGATGAATCGCTGCTTGTACTCAGGATGAGCCATCAAGTCCTGATGCAGGAACTGCGGGTTGCTATGCCAGTAGCTGCTCTGGTTGCCGTTGTTGAATGGCCCTGTGCGATCGATGGTGTTGGTGCTGTTCGCTCCTAGCGAGTGCTCATTATCGTGAATGAAGAATTGAAAACCGCGGTCGGCGGTTTCGCGGTTGTAGATGCCGAACCAGTTGTTCGGCGCGTTGTCGCCGAGAAACCGCGATAGCCCCGAGTCAAAGCCGCCTGTGTAAAAAATGATGAGCACATAGTCGATCAAGGCGTCAACGTCCAGCAGCACGGGCAGGTCGGGGTTGCGAGTTCCGTCCGGGTTCAGCCCCTGCATCGTCCAATACAGGTTGGCGTTCGACTGCGGCGCGGCAGCGAGGGCCTCGGCGTAATCGAACAGCTGCCGCCAGGCGACGTCGTTTCCGGCCTCGACTTCCAAGCTATAGCCGTTGCCGGCGACGACGACGTCGTAATCCTCTTCCTGGCCGCCGAAATACGACTCCCCGTAGAATTCCTCGATCCGTTCCTGAGTTTGAAACAGCCCCCAGTAGACGCCGTTGATGTACAGGTGATGGTAGCGGCTGCGAGTGTAGGGGAGGCCCAGATCGCGCTGCAAATCGCGTCCGAAAACTTCCCGCTCAAACGTGTTTTGATGATCTCCGTGGAAAGACCACGAGTAGTTTTGGCTGGTGCGCAGATCGAGCACGTCGAACTCGTCCACGCCTTCGTCTCCAAACAGCGGGTATTCCAGCTTCGAGTCGCCGTAATCGCCGCGGAAAAAGAAGCGGAAGGCATGCTTGGGATTGTCGCCGCTGCGGCTATACCCGCCGCGAATGCGCAGTCCAGCGTTGACTTCAAAACCTGGAGTGCCGTCCGGGTGAATCAGCTCGACGGTGGCTGGCCGCTCCCAGGAGTTGCCGCGGTTTGAGG
>DASXWB010000960.1:0-5392 GCA_036503915.1 Lacipirellulaceae bacterium
GGCGCTGCCGGGCCGTGCTCCTGGTGGAAGAGCTGGGCTTGCGCACCCAGCGGATTGAGCCGATGATCGGCCAGCTCGAGCAATTCAGCGCGCGAATCGATCATCTGAAGGGCCAAATCGAGCACGCCAAGCGCGAGAAAAAGTCGCCGACCGAGCGCAAGCCGCTGTTGGTGGAGTTCCGCAACATCCTGCGGGCGCTTCAGGAAACGCCCTCCAGCCTGCGCAATCGCATCATGGACCTCAAGAAGGTCTACAGCGAGTATCAGCGGGCGAAGCGCGGCCTCAGCGAAGGCAACCTGCGCCTCGTGGTGTCGATCGCCAAGAAATACCGCAACCGCGGCCTGTCGTTCCTGGACCTGATCCAGGAAGGCAACGCCGGCCTGATGCGGGCCGTGGACAAGTTCGAGTATCGCCGCGGCTTCAAGTTCTGTACCTACGCCACATGGTGGATTCGCCAGGCGATCACGCGTGCCGTGGCGGACCAGAGCCGCACGATTCGCATCCCCGTGCACATGGTCGAGACGATGAGCCGCGTGCGGAACGTCTCGCGGCAATTGTTGCAGCGGTTAGGCCGCGAGCCGTCGATCGAAGAAACGGCCCGGGCGGCCGAATGCACGATCGAAGAGGCCCGCCGTGTGCTGGCCATGAGCCGCTACCCGATCAGCCTCGACCGGCCAGTGGGCAACAGCGAGGACAGCCACTTCGGCGACCTGCTGCCCGATTCGGGCGCGGAAAGCCCGGCGATCGGCGCCGCCCAGGAAATGCTTCGCGGCCAGATCTCGAAGGTTCTCAAGACGCTCAGCTACCGCGAGCGCGAGATCATCAAACTGCGCTATGGCCTGGGCGACGGCTACAGCTACACGCTCGAGGAGGTGGGCCACATCTTCAAGGTCACCAGAGAGCGCATCCGCCAGATCGAGGCCAAGGCCGTCCGCAAGCTGCAGCAACCCAGCCGCAGCGGCGAGCTGATTGGGTTCCTGGACTAGTCGATACAAAACAAGGCAGCTCATCTGCCTTCTACCGAACCGGGGCGCGGCAACGCGTCCCGGTTTTTTGTTTATACTCTGTGGATGCGCGCGTGCTGTCTGATTCTACTCGCCGTGGCGATCAATTGTGCGGCGGCTGATTTTGCGATTGCCGCTCCTGCCGAAGTAGCCCCCGGTTATCGCGGCATCTGGTACATGAACCAGCCGACCGGTGACCCGTATCGCTACAAGTACAGCGGCGGACTGGGCACGTATCCGCAGCAGCATGCACCAATCGCAATTTACAGCGCGGCGGCGAACAAAAGCTTCTTCTGCTATGGGGGCACAACCGGCAAGACCCGCGAGCTGGCCTGCATGGTGTCGTACTTCGATCATGACACGGGCACGGTGCCGCGCCCGCGCATCCTGCTTGTCAAGCTGACCGGCGATGCGCACGAGAACCCGACGCTTCAGATTGACGAGGCAGGACACCTGTGGATCTTCTGCAACACACACGGGCCAGCCGAGAATTCGTATATTTTTCGCAGTAGATTGCCCTATTCAATCGACGAGTATGAACGAGTCGCTCGTACCAACTTTTCCTACAGTCAACCCTGGCACGCGCACGCATCGGGGTTCATGTTTCTGCACACGCGGTACACCAGCGGCCGGCGACTGTTGCATTGGATGACAAGCGCCGACGGGCGAGAGTGGTCGGCCAGCGCGCAGCTTGCGGCCATTGAGCAGGGGCACTACCAGATCAGCAGTCAAAACGGCCGGCGAATCGCCACGGCATTCAATTTCCATCCGAAAAGAGGTGGCCTCAACGCGCGCACCAACTTGTACTACTTGGAAACGGCGGACATGGGAGCCACATGGTGCACCGCGACCGGCGACATCGTCACGACGCCCCTTACCGAGGTGCGCAACCCGGCACTGGTCGAAGACTTTGAGGCGGAGGGCAAGCTGGTGTATTTAAAGGATATCAGTTTTGACATCGCCGGTCGACCTGTGATTCTGTTTTTGTGCAGCCAGGGATATGCACCGGGTCCAGCGGCCGGCGAGCGCATTTGGTTTACCGCGCATTGGACGGGCGACAAATGGGTGCGGCGCCGTTTCGCTGCGAGCGATCACAACTATGATTTCGGGTCACTTTACATTGACGATGGCCGATGGCAGATTATTGCACCTACCGACGCCGGGCCGCAGCCCGGGATGACCGGCGGCGAGATGGTGCTGTGGATTAGCCGCGACGAAGGACGAACTTGGACGAAGCAAAAGCAACTCACTCAGAACAGCCAGTTGAACCACACCTACTCCCGCCGGCCAGTTGATGCTCATCCTGAGTTCTACGCTCTCTGGGCCGACGGCAATCCTCTCGAGCGATCCGAGTCGCGGCTATATTTCACCGACCGCGAGGGCAGCCAGGTGTGGCGGTTGCCGGTTCAAATGGAAGGCGACTTCGCGAAGCCAGAAATTGCCTGGTAAGGCCGGCGCGAGAACTGCGGTCAACAGCGAGACACTTTATTGCCCCAGCCACTGGCAATTCTCATGCAAACCAATTCCGTATTCGAGCGCATTAAGACGTGGGCGGCTGCGCTGGTGCCAAACCTGGAGCCGATCGCGCTCGCCGTGCTGGCTGTGGGCACGGCCTCGCTGTGGGGTTTCATCGAGATTGCGGAAGAGGTTTTGGAAGGCGATACACAGGCTTTTGACCATTGGGTCCTCGGCGTCTTACGAGATTCTTCCAACCCGGCCGATCCGATCGGGCCGCGCTGGATCGAGGAGATGGCCCGCGACGCCACGGCGCTGGGCGGCTTCGCCTGGATCACGTTCACGACGCTCGTGATTGCGATCTATTTGTGGCTTGTCGGCAAAACGCGGCTCATGATTTTTACGCTGATGGCAACCATTGGGGGCGCCCTTGTGAGCATCGGTCTTAAGAGTTTCTACAACCGCTCGCGGCCCGATATCGTGCCCCATCTGGCTCATGTCTACACGAGTAGCTTCCCCAGCGGCCACTCGATGATTTCCGCGGTCGTGTATCTGACGCTCGGCTCGTTGCTGGCCGCCATCATGCCGAACCTCAAACTGAAGATTTACGTGTTGTCGGTTGCCCTACTTTTAAGCGTCTTTGTCGGCATCAGCCGCATTTATCTTGGCGTGCACTATCCGACCGATGTGCTGGCCGGCTGGCTGGCCGGGTTGGTCTGGGCGCTCGTGTGCTGGCTCATCGCGCGCTGGCTGCAAGTGCACGGCAAAGTCGAGGCAGGACCACCGCGCGCAAATTAATCAGCTTTTAATTGCGTCGGGCCGTTTTACGGGCCGCAGGAAGTGTCGCGAACGACACTATTGCGGCTGTTGATCCGATTCAAATGCCGTTATCAGCGATACGATGATAAGCGTCGCGAACCCGAGCGGAATCGTGACAATGCCCGGCTGGCTGAACGGCACCGGGGCGCTCGCTTTTGGCAGGCCATAGACCTCCGCGAACGTCTCGCCGCTCAGGAGAATCCAGGCCAGCGAACTGACCATTCCAACAATAACCGCGGCGATGACGCCTTGCCGCGTAGTGCGCGGCCAGAACAGCAGCATCACCAGCGCCGGTAGGTTCGCGCTGGCTGCCACGCTGAACGCCCAGCCAACCAGGTAACTCACGTTCAGCCCTCTGAAGAGGATGCCCAGCACAATCGCCACGACGCCGACGGCGACCGAGGCGATCTTGGCGATGCGCACGCGCTCATGGTCGCTGAGATGAACCGCACCGGAGCTTTCCAGAAGATCATGCGTCACGGCGCCGGCCGACGCGAGAATCAGGCCGCTGACAGTGCCCAGCACCGTCGTAAACGCGATTGCCGAAATGATCGCAAAAAGTAGCTCGCTGAAACTGCGCGCCAGCAGCGGGGCCGACATGTTGTTGTCTGTAACGTCGAGAGCGCCGCTGGTCATCGCACCAAGTCCCATGTACAGGGTGAGCACATAAAAGAACCCAATACAAGCGATGCCCACGATAGTGCTTTTACGGGCGGCTGCCTCATCTTTCACCGTGTAGTATCGGATAAGGATGTGCGGCAGCGAGGCGGTGCCGCAGAACAAGGCCAGCATCAGCGAGATGAAATTCAGCTTATGTGCGAATTCGCCGCTGCGGATGCCCTTGAACATGGCATGCTCACCCGGCCTCAGAATTTGGTTACCGGGCGTCGGTGTCTGAAAATAAACTGTCGTCTCTGAATCATTGCCTTCGCGCACGAGCTGGCTTGACCAGAGGACAACTTCGCTTTGCTGCAGCGTGCTGAAGAACTCGAGCGGGCCAAGCGGACCGGTTTGTTTCACGCCACCGGGCAGATGGGTTACGTGTCCGACTGGATGCATTTGAACCTGACCGCCCATGGTATGGATCGATCTACCGTTGACGAGGGTTGTTCCATTTGCCTGTTTTGTGATGGTCTGTGCTTCCTCGAGAAAAATCTGCCCTCCTTCTTCCTCGCGGACACTCCAAACCGTCGATGTGCCCGTCGTGTCTTGCGTGCGAAAGAACGGCCACTTCCGCCCCTCGGCTTTCATCGGAAAAAGCGTCATGCCGGAACGATCTGCCCACGCAAGAAGATCCGACGCAAGGTTGTCACCGCCAGCGAAGGGGCCGACGGTGCGAAATGGATATTCGTTGCCGCGAGAGACTTCGAACCCGCGGGCGAGGATCAGCACCGTGAGCACCGCGCTGAACATCACAAGCAGCGAGCCCTTGATGAACTGCACCCAGGTTGTGGAAACCATTCCGGCGGTCACCACGATCGTGATCACCACAGCGCCGACGATCAGCACGCCGGCCCAGTGTGGCAGACCTAAGAGCGGTTGGATCAAAACACCGGCACCCACCATTTGTGGTATCAAGTAAAACACACTCACCGCCAAAGTGCTCACGCCGGCCGCCAGCTTGATGCCGGGCGAGTTAAAACGGGCATTCAGCGCATCGGCGAACGTGAATTTTCCCAGGCGCTTCATCGGTTCCGCGACGACAAACAGCGCCACGATCCAGCCGGCGAGGTAACCGATCGAGTACAAAAACCCGTCGTAGCCGTAGAACGCGATCATGCCGCAGATTCCAAGGAAGGATGCGGCGGAAAGATAGTCGCCGGCGAACGCGACGCCGTTGACGAACCAGGGAATTTGCCCGTGGGCCGCGAAATAGCCGGCCGACGACTTTGCTTTCTTTCCCAGGTAGAAGCTGAGGCCGAGCGTCACGGCCACGAAAATGAGAAAAACGCCGACGGCCAGCGGAGACGTTTCGTGCGTCACGGCCGGTCTCCCGTGTACCTACTAGCTGCGTTTTTCTGGCCCGTCTTGGAGCGGCTTGCCCAGCCATACACGAGCGCCAACAGAAATGCCGCGGCGATGAGCCCAAAGCCGTACCAGATCGCCAGGTTCAC
>DASXWB010000961.1:0-9914 GCA_036503915.1 Lacipirellulaceae bacterium
GATTCTGGCCCAAATTGTCGCGGCAAAGCGGACGGAGATTGAGCGGCATAAAGCGGCGACGCCGGAGGTAGAGCTGCGTGCACGCCTGGCTGATGCGCCGCCGGTGCGGGATTTTTTCACGCCGCTTGCCGCTCCGGGGCCAATCAAGCTCATCGCCGAAGTCAAGAAAGCGAGCCCGTCAGCGGGCGTGATTCGAGCTGATTTCGATCCGATGGCGATCGCCAAGATCTATGAAGCGCACGGGGCGACTTGCATCAGCGTCCTCACGGACGAGCCCCATTTTCAAGGACGGCTCGAATACCTCGCTCAGATCCGCGCGGCGACCAGAATTCCGCTTCTGCGCAAGGATTTCATTCTCGACGAGTATCAACTCGTCGAAGCCCGCGTGGCCGGTGCCGACGCGGTGCTCTTGATCGCCGAGTGCCTGGACGACTGCAACTTGCGCAAATTGTTCAACGCGGCGTGCGAGCTAGGCATGACGCCGCTCGTGGAACTGTACGAGCCGGAGAATCTTCAGCGCGTGTTTGACGCGGGCGCGACATTGATCGGCGTCAATAACCGCAATTTGCATACATTTGAGGTCGACCTGGCGCATACAATTGGGTTGCGGAACCGAGTTCCGGATGAGTGCGTGCTGGTCGCAGAAAGCGGCATTAAAACGCGCGCGGATGTTGAGCGACTTGAAACGGCTGGTGTCGACGCGATCCTGGTGGGAGAATCGCTAACTCGTGAGCGCGACATTGGCGCGGCAGTGGACCAGTTGCTCGGGCGCTGAAAATATCGCAGAAATAATCCTCGTAGCATCATGACTGAGTTTATTCAAGTCACAACAACGACAGGCACCCGCCAAGATGCGGAAGAGATTGCGGCCGAATTGGTGTCTCGTCGGCTAGCGGGTTGCGTACAGGTCAGCGGCCCGATTGTGAGCACCTTCCGGTGGCAGGGAAAAACGGAGACTGCCGACGAATGGATGTGCACCGCGAAAACTAGCCGGGACCAGTTGGCGGGCATTCAGGAGTTATTGAGCCGGATTCATCGATACGAGGTCCCGGAGCTTATTGCCACGCCGATCGTCGGCGGCGGCGAGGCTTATTTGAAGTGGCTAGCGGAACAATTGGGAAACTAAGCAGCGAAAATCGGTTGTTTTATGTGTGGACGGTTTACATTGCGCACCCCTGCGCCGGTCCTTATCGGGCAGTTCGACGTCGAAGTGAGCGCCGAGCGGCAGCTGGAGCTGTTCGCGCCGCGCTACAATATCGCGCCGACACAAGAGATTGTGGTGGTGCGCGCTGACCCCGAGAGTGGACGGCGCACAGCTTCAACGATGCGCTGGGGGCTGATTCCTTCGTGGAGCAAGGAAGGAACCAAGGGGCGGCCCATGATCAATGCGCGCGCGGAAACAGTTGCCGAAAAGCCGGCGTTTCGCACGGCGTATCGCAGCCGGCGGTGCCTGATTCCCGCCGACGGATTCTATGAGTGGCAACAGCCTGCGGGCGGTCGCGGCAAGAAGCAGCCGTACTACATTCATCGTCGCGACGATCGGCCATTTGCGTTTGCCGGCTTGTGGGAGAGCTGGCGAAGCGGGCCCGCAGCAACGAACGCCAAACGCGAACCATCCCCTGGCCCCTCTTTAGAAAAGACGGGGATTGAGGCGCCGCTCACCGTTGAAAGCTGCACCATCGTGACGACGGCTGCGACGGGCGCGATGCGCGAGCTGCACGATCGCATGCCAGTGATTCTCGCGCCCGGCGATTATTCGCAATGGCTCGATCCGACGCAGCACGAACCCAGTGCGCTCGCTCACATGCTGGAGTCCGGTGAGGAAGTAGAATTGGTGGCCGAGCCGGTCAGCACGCGCGTCAATCGCGTAACCGAAGCTGAAGACCCGGACTGCATTCTGCCTCTTTTCGAACAATGATCACACTGCCCCAGCGACGAGGGCAATGTTCTGGCCGCCGAAGCCGAAGCTGTTGGTGAGGATCGTGCGGACCTTTTTTTCGCGGGCGGCATTGGGCACGTAGTCCAGATCGCACTGCGGATCGGGAGTTTCGTAGTTGATCGTGGGCGGGACAACGTTGTCACGCATCGCCATCAGGCAGATGATCAGCTCGGTCGCGCCGGCGGCAGCGATGAGATGACCCGTCATGCTCTTGGTGCTGGAGACCGGCACTTTGTAGGCCACTTCGCTGCCGAGCGCCTCCTTAATCGCGATTGTTTCCACGCGGTCGTTCACCTGCGTGCTCGTCCCATGGGCGTTGATGTAATCGACGTCGTCGGGCCCTCGGCCGGCGTCGCGGAGGGCCATCTTCATGCAGGTAATCGCGCCGCGGCCTTCGGGATGCGTATCGGTAATGCGGAAGGCATCGGCGGTGGTGCCGTAGCCGAGGATTTCACCGTAGATAGGCGCGCCGCGCTTCTTGGCACGCTCGTACTCTTCGAGCACGACAATCGCTCCCCCTTCGCCGAGAATGAAACCGTCGCGGTTTAGATCGAACGGACGTGAGGCTTTTTGCGGGGCGTCGTTTCGTTCGGAAAGCGCCGTGAGCAGGTTGAACCCGGTGACGCCGAAGGGATGGATCATGCTGTGAGCGCCGCCGGATAGCATGACGTCGGCGTCGCCGCGGCGGATGATTTCCGTGGCCTCGCCGACGGCCTGGCTGCTGGCCGCGCAGGCTGTGAGGCAGTTGAAGTTCGGGCCTTCTGCGCCGAACCTGGTGGCCAGGTAAGCGGCCGGCATGTTGGGCTCTTGCTCGAGCTCGAGCTGCGGGTCGAGCCGCTCCAGCCCCACGCGGATAAACGTGCCGAGGTCGAGCTGGCCGTCCTTCAGCGCCGCGACCATCATGTGGCTGAAATTGTGAAAGTCCTGCTGGCCTTCGCCGGCGCCGAGATACACGCCGAAGCGGTCGGGGTCGACGGTGCCCGCGACGCCCGATTCCTCCATCGCTTGCTTGGCTGCGCCGACGGCGAAGCGCGTGTGCCGCCCGCGCTTTTCCCAGGGCTCCGGATCTTCGCCAACGTCGGCGAGCGACCAGTTTCGCACTTCGGCCGAGATGCGCGTGGGGAAGTTGCTGGCGTCAAACAGCGTTGTGTAATCAACGCCCGAGCGGCCTTCTTTGAGATTGGCCCAAAGCTCGCTCACCGTGGTGCCCAGCGGCGTCACGCAGCCCACGCCGGTTACTACTACACGTCGTCGCATGGCAAATACCTGATTAAGGCGAAAAGTTCACCACAGAACTGTGTGTGCTCTGGGGTGAAATTAATTAGGTCTTTGTAGTGTGAAAATTATAGTCTTCGGGCCGCAGACGCGTGCCGTCGGAGCGCACACCCACGTCGAACACGCCAACCAGGCGCAGCCAGTGTAGCAGGTGGGCCGGGTCGAAAAGTTGGCGGCCCTTGGTTTGTTCGGAAGCGTTTGGATCGAGCCGGGCAAAAAAAATCTCGGCCTCGGCATGACGGCGTTCGCCGACATCGGCGGAAACGTTTACCGATGCACCGGCATCCTTGGCCTGGACAATTTGCGTGCGGTATTGCAGTGTGTCGCCCGGCCGCACCTCGCCGTTGAACTGGCACTTAGCGAACTTGGCCAGCACCACCAGCTCGCTGAACTTATACACCTCGCTCACCAGGAGGCCGCCGCATTGGGCCATCCCCTCCGCCACCAGCGAGTTGGGCATGAGCGGATAATACGGCCAATGATCGTGCAAATGGTCTTCGCTCAGCGATACGCATTTGACGGCTGTGGCATGCGAACCGCTGACGAACTCGGTAAAGCGGTCGAGCCAGAACCAACGCATGGCGGGGAGTGAGTAGGTGAGTAGGTGAGTAAGTGAGTAGGAAAGGAAGCAGCAAGTGACCTACTCACTTACTCACTTACTCACTTACTCACGTCCGCCGCTAGGCGGACAACTTGTGCTCCACGAAGTTGCACATGTCCTGAACCGTCAGCTGCTTGCCGAGATTCTGCACGTTCGGGTTCGCTTCGAAGCGCGACAGATCGGCGAACGGCATGCGTTCCTTGAGCTTGGCGATGCCGGCCGAGTTCACCTTGCCGTCGTTGATGTATTCGGTGTTGGTGAGGATATCCTCTGGGAAAAGCTCGCCGCGTTCGATCTTGATGTCGAAGGCCTTCTCCAGTCGGAACACAATGTCCAGGAAGTCGATCGACTCCGCGTCCAGATCACCTTGCAGCGTGGCGGCCGGAGTAACTTCCTCTTCTTCGACGCCTAGCGCGTCGACCAGCGCCTCTTGCACCTTGGAAAAGATTTCTTCCTTCGATGATACCGATGACATCTCTCTGCGTTCCTCCCGAATGAGTGAGCCGACCGCAGCTGCTATTTGCCCGCGGAAGCGGCGAGCCGGGCCGGCAGAAGGATCTTCTGCATCCGGCGAAAGTATTGTTTTAGTTGGTCGTCGATGAGTTTGTTTTCCGGATCGCTATCCGCCAGATTGTATCGTTCCAAAACCAGTCGACCGCTTAGTGTCGATTGCTGGCCGATCCGGCCTTCCACCTTCATGGTTGCCAGCCGATCGTCCTTCTTAATGATCGACACGGTAACTTCCAGCGAATGACCGGGCGGGACAAAATCGGCGTACTTTACGTTCTTTGCTTCCTTTAGGGAAATGATGCTATGCGCAAAATCCTCGCTCAGCCGCAATAACCAAGCGCCCGCTTGCGTGGCCGCCTCGAGCATGAATACGCCCGGCAGCACGGGAAACTCGGGGAAATGATCGGCCAGGTATTCCTCCGTCAGCGCCACGTTCTTGACAGCGGTCAGCCGCTCGTCCGGATCATACGAGCGAATCGAATCAAGCAGCCAAAAACGCATAATTCCGAACCCGCAGCCAGCTCATCCCCAAGTTGCGCGAATGCAAACGCCGTATTTCGTTCGCGGGCGCCGTGGTGAAAGCCTTGGTGGATTGGGAAGGATAGCGAACTACGGATTATAACTACTGGCTTGACCGCCGACAACGGTGGTGCCGATCTTGGTTTAGATCATTTGCCAAATCGGGGCAAGGCAGGACAAGATTGCCGGCAGGATTGAGTTCTGGTGGGAAGCGTCGCCGACGCAGATGAGGGTTCACGACCGGACGGTCAATCGGCGACCGAGTCACCTCCGACACGGCCCCTTGGGCGATCACGAATCGTCAGGTTTCCGGCGTTTTCGGCCTTTGGGCCGGAAGCGCTCGCGGATTTGGCCGACAACCTCCACCAGCAAGTCGACCTCGGCGGGCGTGTTGTAGAGATAAAAGCTGGCCCGCGTGCTGGCGGCGATGCCTAGCCGGTCGTGCAGCGGCCAGGTGCAGTGGTGGCCCGCGCGGACGGCAATCCCTTGCAGATCAAGTAGCTGGGCCACGTCGTGGGCATGCGGTTGCGGCAGCGTGAAGCTGACCAGGCCTGCTCGCTGCTCGGGCGGCGGGCCAAGGATTCGGAGGCCGTCGATTTCTTGTAACCGCTCGTAGGCGAAGCGAACTAATTCGTGCTCATGGCGCTGAACGTTTTCGAGACCGATTGCGTTGAGGTAGTCGATCGCCGCGCCAAGTGCGATTGCCGGTGCGATGGGCGGCGTGCCGGCTTCGAACTTGGCTGGCAACTCGGCGGGCGTGAAGCGGTCGGGCCACACACGATTGATCATGCTGCCGCCGCCGAGGAATGGCGGCATGGCGTCCAGCAGCTCTTCGCGTCCATAGAGAACGCCGATGCCGGTGGGTCCGAGCATCTTGTGACCGCTGAATGCCAGGAAATCGGCGCCCATCGACTGCACGTTGGTTGGCAAATGCGGCACGCTTTGCGCCGCATCCACCAACACCACAGCGCCGGCCGCATGAGCGCGCCGGGCAATTTCCGCGACCGGGTTGATCGTGCCTAACACATTCGACACAGAGCACACCGCAGCGATCTTTGTTCGATCGCTGAGTAGCGTATCGAGATCCTGCAGAATCAGCAGGCCATCGTCGGTGATCGGAATATGCTTGATGACAGCGCCGGTGCGCTCGGCCAACTGCTGCCAGGGGACGAGATTGGAATGATGCTCCATCGTGGTGACGAGAATCTCATCGCCAAACTTGATGTTCGCATCACCCCAACTGCGTGCCACCAGGTTGATGCCGGCGGTGCTTCCCGAAGTGAAGATGATTTCGCGGGCGTTTCGCGCGCCAATGAAGGATCGGATTTTCTCGCGCGCGTCCTCGTATTGCTCGGTGCTGCGTTCGCTCAGCGTGTGGATGCCGCGGTGGACGTTGGCATAATCGCGCTCGTAAACACGGCGAAGCACCTCGATGACCTGCCGCGGGCGCTGCGTGCTGGCTGCGTTGTCCAGGAAGACGAGAGGGCGGTCGCCGTGGACCGTTTGCTCGAGGATTGGAAAGTCCGCGCGCAGATCAACTGGCAGCAGCTTGGTGCTATCCACGATTGCAACCTGTGGCTTGGAGGATTCTGTAACTGTTCCGATGGTTGCCACGGTTTACACGTACTCTCGCTGGAGAAGAAGCGAATGCAAACTGCAAATTGCAAATTGCAAATTTGTAATTTCCGAACCGACAATTTCCAATTTGCATTTTGCAATTTGCATTTTGCAATTCCATTTATTTTCCATCGCGGCCGACCGGCGAGTGCACAGCCGACTGCATCACCTTCCAAGAGAGCAGGCAGCACTTCTGCCGGTTCGGGGTCAGGCGGGCACCGTACAGCTTGAGCATGTCTTCTGCGGAAAACTGCTTCACGTCCTCGACGGTTTTGCCGTACATCGCCTCCAGCAGCATCGAAGCCGAAGCCTGGCTGATCACGCACCCCTGGCCTGTAAAAAAACAATCTCGGATTTTGCCTTCGTCATCCAGCTGCAGCTCGATGCGCACCACATCGCCGCACAGCGGGTTATTCTCTTCGTGAGCGTGCGTGGCGGTCGGCAGTTGGCCACGATGGAACGGGTCCTCATAATGGTCGAGGATATGCTCCTGATAGATTTCTTCTTCGTTCGAGGTCATTGGCTGGAGCGCGAGAGCTGCGTGAAGGTGCTCTTTCACCAGTCTACGGCCGGACGAACTATCGGACAACCACACCCTGCCGGCAGTGCGGATACGAAAATCGTTGTCCCTCGAATGGGACTGTGATACGCTGGAAAAAGCGCATCCAGTTGCAAATCGAAGCCACGTTCAGCATGCTGCATTGGTATCTAAATGTGGTCGACACGCGCTACGGTTCGGTTGCTTGAGCGACAACTCAAGCAGCGCATTGGTTCACAGATTCCGGGGGAGAAAGTCGATGACGGGCAAGCCGTTCTGCTGGGCTCTAGTGCTGGCTCTTGTTGGCTCCGCAGTCGGATGGGCGCAAGAGGAAAAGCCTACGTCGAGCGACCCGCCCGCCGCTGCCTCGCCCGCCAATAGCGGCCTCCAGCGCGAGTATGCGCGGCTGGCCCAATTGCTGAACTCCGACGACACGTTCGGCAAGCAGGACGCGGCCCAGACGCTGCTGCGTGTGCGGCCTGGCGACGTCGCCAACACCGAAACCCGCAAGCTGATCGCGCGCGGTTACCGCAACTTGGCGATGGAAGGCCGCGGGCATCAGCAAGAGGAAGCCATTCGCGGCCTGGTAATCTGGGGCGGCAAGTACAGCGTGCCCGTGCTTATCGAATTGATTGAGAAAGAAGGCCGGCATCCATCGGACGAACTATTTGTGGCACTTGGGCAACTGAAGGACCCGCGCGGAGCCGAGGTGGTGGCGCGATACCTGGGCGATTTCTTTAACCATGATGCGGCAATCGCGTCGCTGCGGCGAATGGGACCGGCAGCGGAATCCGCGCTGATCGAAGCCGCGCCTTCGAACGATGCAAAGGTCTCGCTCGCGGCGGTGCTGCTCCTCGGCGACGTGGGGAGCGACAAAAGCCTCCAAATTCTGCAGCGGGCTACCCAGGCTCGCAATCCGGAAATCAAACAGGCGGCGCGGAATGCACTCAAGCGGATTCGCGTCCGAATGAAGAGCGGTGAACCGGCCGAGGCGGCCGACGAGGTTGATCCTGATTCCCCGTTTGCCGAAGGTTCCGGCCCGCCCGTTGACATAACAGCGCGCAACACGCAGGACTACGCCGAGCGAATTGGACGCGATCGCAGTCGCGGGTCAGCGATTCCGCCAACAGAAGATTCAAGTGCCGCTGAGGCCGACGGGGAATTGGCCGATTTGAACGAAGGCGATTGGTCGCAAGTAAACGCCCTGCTGCCAGGCGATCCGGCAGGGGCGGGCGTGCCGGCCGACCCCGCGCGCGACCAGCCGGCGGCCGATTGGAAGCCGCAGCCGACCCGCTTGGGAAAACTAACCAGTGCTCATGAACATGCCGTGGCAATTGACGTGGCGGGCGGCAAATCGCCCCTGGCCGTCGTCATCTACGTGGACCCGTTCGTTCAGCAAAAGCATGTCGCGAATGGAGCATGTCAGCGTTCAGCGACGCCGCTCGCATGGTTCGACGAATGTGTTGGGTGGTGTGAAGAAATGTTACGTTTCGCCCTCCGCCGCTCGCGTGCTGCTTGTGGGAGAGGAGGGGATTCACAATAGCAAGGCGCGTTTGGATGTCTGGACGCTTGGCGGCACGAAGCCAGCCGAGCAAGCGACGTGGTGGCCGTTCGCCACGAGCGACGACCACTCGGCGAACCAGATGGCGTGGGCCGGCTGGGTGGACGATGAGCAGCTGCTGGCAATGAACCAGCAGGGCACGCTCGTATTGTGGCGACTGGACGGCAAAACGCCCAAGGCGATTTATCAAATCGATGCCGAAGGTAGCAGCGTTCCGACTCTCAGCCCAGGGCGCGCGCACCTTGCCCTGACAACGCAGCGAGGCGTCGAGCTTTTCCGATCAAGCGACGGCGAGCTCCTTGCGCGGATGTCAGACGTACGCCCCGGAACGGGCCGGCTGGCCTTCAATGCCGACGGCACGCGTCTGGCCTGCGTCTCGAACCATAGCGTGTACATCTGGGATGCGACAACCGGAAAGCTCGCACGGGATTTCGATTGCGCGAGCCTGCTCAGCGGCTCGGTTTCGTGGCTCGACAATCAGCACTTGTTGATCGGCGGCACGGATATTGTCGATATCCAGCGCCGGCTGGTCCTGTGGCGCTACGAGACCAGCCAGACGGTGTCCAGCTACTTTGGCGGCTGGCAATGGCTGGTGATGTCGAGCGGCAACATTCTGGGCATCGTGCCCGCAAAACTTTTGCGCGAAGAGGTGCTAGCGGCCGCCAAGGATCTGGACCCCGAGAAAATCCTCGCACTGAAGCCGGGCGCCAAAGTGAGCCTCGACGTTCAGTTAGGCGGAGAGCAGCAGTCCAAGGCGGAAAGCGCATTGAACGCCGCACTCAATCAGAATGGCGTAGAAGTCGCCCCCGATCAGCCAATCCGGCTTAGTGCGCGAATCGTCACCGGCGATAGTCAGACGAAAGAGTACGGCCGAGGGTTCTTTAACCGCGAGGACCGCGAACAGGTCACCGTCACCGAGAGGCGGTATGAGATTGAGCTCACGGTCGACGGCCAAAGTGCCTGGAAGCAAACTTCGCTGCTCCAATCGGGACACGCCCCGCATGTGATTTGGATGGAGCGGGACGAAACAGCCCAGCAGGCACTCGACCGGCAGAACCAGCAATTCTCTGCCCAATTCTCATTCAGCGCGCCAATTCCAAGATACGTCGTACATCCGAAGCACTCAGGGCCGCTGGGTACGTCGCAGATTCCGATGGGCGGTCGCTGATGTTCCCCTCCCTGTCAGGGAGAGGCGAGGGCAGAGTTCAACAGCGCAACGGCCGCGCTGAGCGCGACCGCTGCCGTTTCCACTCGCAGGATGCGCGGTCCAAGATCCACCAGCTGCCACCCTTCTGCCACGGCCGCAGCGATTTCTTCCTCAGCCAGACCGCCTTCCGGCCCAATTGCCAATCGC
>DASXWB010000962.1:0-4381 GCA_036503915.1 Lacipirellulaceae bacterium
AGCGCTTTCGGAAGCAGCGGCGGCCTGCGGCCATTAGGCCAGGCCGGGTTTGGCGCAACGCAGTTCGGCAGCGGCTTTGGGTCCAGCGGCATGAGCGGATTCGGCTCCAGCGGCATGGGCGGTATGAACAGCTTCGGCTCCAGCGGCTTCGGCTCCTCGTTCGGCGGCGGCGGAATGGGCGGAATGTCCGGCTTTGGAATGCAAGGCATGGGCGGTATGAATGGCGGCGCAATGGGCGGCCAGAACTTCGTCGGCCGCGATAGCGGAGACATGAACGCCGTCATGACGCAGATGGGCCGCGCCGGCACCCAGTTCTTCAACACGATGTCGCAAAACGTGCGCGGCCGCAACAATCGCAATCGGCAGCAACCCGCCGCGGATCAGGGAGAGAACGAGCGGCCGGCGATGCGCATCCGGCTTGAAGTCGGATTTACTGCGCCGCGGCCGGCGCCATCGGCCCTCGCCACGAACATTCAAACCCGAATTGCACGCCTCGCGGTCGACCACAGTCTGGGCCAGCCGCAAGTTTTCGTGGAGGGCGACACAGTGGTGCTGCGCGGCGTCGCCGACAGCGAAAGCCAACGGCTCGTGCTGGCAAATCTGATTGCGCTCGAGCCGGGAGTGCGCGCCGTGCGGAACGAGATGACTGTCGCCGGTGCGCCGGCGGCCGCGGTGCCCGTTGCTGCGACGCCCACCGCACCCGTTACTGCAGAAACGGCACCGGCGGCGAACTGACCGTGGTCGTCAGTGGCGTCGGCGGCGGAAGCGGCTGAGACGCCGGCTGCACAATCGTCGCCTGCGGCGGCACTTGCACTTGTCCCGCTTGCTGCTGCGGCATCTGACCGGCGCCTCGTTGCAGCGAACCCCACGCCACCATTCCTGGATAGGTGCGCGGCGCAACTTGCGGCAGCGACGTCTGTGGCACCTGCGCCTGCTGATTATTTATCGCCGCGAAGCCAAATCCCTGGCTTGTCGGCAGGTGCACCGTCGGCGTGGCAACGGTGGGTTTGATTAACTGCTGCGGCGGAAATTGACCGACGCGAGCGCTCTGAAATACTTGCGCTTGCGCTGGATTGGTGACAGCAGGTGCCGGCACGTGTATTGGCGATTGCGGCGTTACGGCGGGCTGTATTGGATTGGCCGGCGCGGCAGATTGCACCCGTGCCGACCCGACCGGCAGCCGGTAACCCTGCGGCAACGGAATCGAGGTCGTCGTCATTCGCCGCTCCGCAGTTGCCCCGCCGGAACTGCCGACTTCAATCGACGTCACTCGCGGCGTTTGCTCCACGGCGCTTTCGTAGCCGGCCAGCTGCACGCCACTGTTCGCCGCATTGCTGCGCTGAATGCTTTCCAGCGTCGGCTGCGCCGGCCGCGAGGGCACGCCTTCCGGCAACTTCGGCGCGGCCCGCCGCGCCACCTCGCCATTCGCCGGAATGCTGCCCGGCAGCAGATGCTTCGTTTGCTCACTTACGACGACGGCGCCCCCCTTTGGCTCAAACCGGCAGATGAGGCTTACCTCGGTCTGCGGTCCGCCGGCCTCGTCCCAAGGAAGCCAGAAGCTGTACGATGCACCGATCTCCGATTTGCTCATGCGAAGCGGCAACTGGTCGGCCGGAAACACATACCGGCGCGTTGGTCGATTGTCTGTCGGCTCGCGCCCGGTTTCATCGAACGCGTAGACCACGAGCTGACCGTCTACCAGGATCGGCTTGTGGTCGTCGCGGCCGTAAAAAATCAGCCGGCCGCCAAAGCCGCGCTGCGGTTTTTGGCCCGGTTGATTGAGCACTGTGTCGGTCCATGTGCCCTCCATCCGCACCGGAATGCCTTCCTCCGGCTCATCCTCGTCCTCCAGCGAAAACAACTTCGACGGCTTGAGATCCGACGCCTTCTTCGGCACGCTGCAGCCGGCCGTGAAAATCGCGAATAGCGCGAGCGCCGCGAAACACGAACTCAAGCCTGTTGGACGCCAAATCATTTTTCGTTGAATTCGTAACATTCAACAATTCAAAGCAACGATTTTGAAACAGGAGGTAACAGAGGAAGCAGAGCTCATGCAGATCGCGAGTGAACTGAATCTATAAACACAAAAATCGGCCCGTTGCATGTTTGATTTGAATTTCGTAGCAGTGAGAACGAAGCCCTTGTGAAACTTTGTGACCTTCGTGGTTAACAAACTCTGCTCCCTCTGCGTCCTCCTGTTCAATTCATTCTGAAGCAGCGTTACTCGTATGTTTCCGGCAGGAGTAATGGAGCCATCGAAGCAGATCGAATCGCGTCAGGCGGCGTTTTATCTTCGTAGGTGTGTTGGTCCGGCGCCTCGCCCGCGCTATCGTCAAGCAACCCAGTCCCGGGCGGCAGCATTGCTGCTCCTTGCGGTAGCAGCGTTGTTCCCGGCGGTTGAGGCGGTAGAGGCAGCGGCGCCGTTTCCTGCGGTGGAACAACCGGCTCGGCTACCGGCGTCCAATTCGCCGGCGGCTCCGCTTGCATATTCGCATCGAATGGCTCGCACGCCGGCCCTTCCAAAATCGGCCCTTCCAAAATCTGTCCCTCGAACGGCGCCACCTGCTGCTTCGACAGCGGCAGCAGACCTTCTTCAGGGATGTAGTTCGGGAACACGGCTTCGATGTCCGCGTCGCTCCACTCGTCGCAGCGGCTTCGCAGCCCCACTTCGCCGTGCACGTTGACCACGTCCGCCAGGATCCAGCTCATGCGCGACGATTCGATCTGCTTCACCAGGTCGGCATCGAGCTTGCCGTACACGATCCGCGGCGTAAGGATGATCAATAGCTCGCGCCGCTCTTCCGCAACGCTGTCATAGCGGAACAAGTCGCCGATGAGTGGAATGTCGGAGATGAGCGGCACCCGGCGATGGACGTCGAACTTCCGCGTTTGCAAGAGCCCGCCCAGCACCACCGTCTGGCCGCTCAGCGCGCTCACCGTCGTGAGCGCCTGCGTAATTTCAATTCGCGGTGCGCGCAGCACTTGGCCCTGCGGCGAAATCGAAATCGGGATGCCCTCGGCCTCCGGCCCGACTTCCGATTTCTGCGCCGTGATTTGCATCACTACAAGGCCATCAGGGCTAATCCGCGGCAATACGTTGAGAATCAGGCCCACCGGCTCGTACGTGATCGAGTTCACCGTGCCGGCCAGCGGATCGACCGCCGTCGCCAGGATGCGCGGCACATTCTGGCCGACTTGGATCTGTCCCGGCTGCCCATCGAGCGCCATCAGCTGCGGCCGGCTGAGAATCTCCAGCCGGCGATTTTCCTGCAGCGCCCGTAGCAAGATATTCACGCTGTTACTGGAGGCTGAGAACACGAACCCGCCAAAACCCAGATCGTTATTGATCCGATTCACTGAAAAGCTCGACAAGCCCTGCGTGGCCACCTGGCTAGCCGTGGCAAGCGCCGCGGTGCTGAGATTGTTGCCCAGTGGCTGGTTGTTGAAGTTGAAGCCTGGCAGGCCAGGAGCATTGACGATGCGTTGCGTCGTCTGAGTAACGATCCCTTGATCTGTACTGGTTTGCGTCGTGTCAGTAAGCGTCAGAAAGTTCGTCGGATCGATGAGCGAGCGGTCGAACAATAGCGAGTCCTGCAAGCCAAGCTCCACGCCAAACTCATCAGTGTCGTTCAGCCGCACCTCGGCGATGAGCACTTGGATGATCACCATCGGCGGCCGCTCGTCGAGCTGCTCGATAAGGGCCTGGATGTCGCGGTAGTAGCGCGGCGTCGCGCTCACCAGCAGGCTGTTGCTGGCCGGCTCCGGGACGATGATCACTTCGCGCTCGATCTGCTCGAAAGGGCTGACTGTGATGGCCGCCTCCGCCTCGGCGGCCCGCTCGGTCTGCAGCCACAAGTTGAGCGCGTTGGAAACATCTTGCGCAAACGCGTTCTTGAGCCGGTACACCGTGGTGACGCGCTCGCGAACGTCGCCCTGATCGAGCCGCAGCAGAATGGACTCCACGACGATCAGATCGTCGGCACTGCCGGCCGCGATGATGCTATTGGTGCGCGGGTCGACCGCGAACTGCATCCGCACGACGCCGCCTTGCGTCAAGCCGCCGGCCGCAGCTTCCGCTCCTTCCTCCGGCGCCCCGAACAATGCCCGCAGCATGGTCACCAGCGCGTTCGCGTCGCCGTTGCGGATTTCGAACACTTTCAGTTGGGCGGTGGCGCCCGGCTGATCGATGCTCTGGATCAAAGCCGCAATTTCGGCCATGTCGCGCGGTCCGGCACGCACGATCAAGAAATTCGTGCGGATGTCGGCCACCACGAGGGCCCGCGTGGCCAGCGGCGGCAAGGTGTCGATTTCCGTGAGCGGCTCTTCCGTTTCCTCATCCTGCTGCGGCTCGCCTTCTTCATCCTGGCGCAGGAAGGCGTCA
>DASXWB010000963.1:0-4406 GCA_036503915.1 Lacipirellulaceae bacterium
ACTATTTTGCCGCAAATCAGGGCCGGCCGGCAAGCCCTGTTGGAAGCTCAAGATTCGCCGTTTTCGTCGGCGCTCCCGCCGCGACGCTGCTCGCGTTTGCGGCGGCGCATCTCCTTATCGCGCTCTTTCTTGAGCTTGGCCTTTTCGGCGTTGGTGAGCCGTTTGCCGGTGCCGATTTTCTTGCGCGCGAGGCCATTGGGGTTTTGAACAAGGCCGGTTTGCAGCTCGCGGACCATCTTCATCCGTTCGCGCATGCCCTTGCCGGCCAGCGACGTCATCATTTGCGACATGGCATCGAACTGCTTCACCAGCTCGTTCACTTCGTGCGGCTCGACGCCGGCGCCAGCGGCGATGCGGCGGCGGCGGCTCTGGTCGATCGTTTTGGCCGGGCTGCGCCGCTCCTCGGGCGTCATCGCGTCGATGATGCCGAACAGGCGCTTCATGTCCTGCTCATGATCGACGTCGCCCATCATTTCGTTGAGCTGGCTCATGCCCGGGATAAGTCCCATCACTTTCTGCAGCGGGCCGAGCCGCGTGACCTGTGACAGCTGCTTGCGGAAATCTTCCAGCGTGAACTCGCCCTTGCGAAGCCGCTCTTCCTGCAGCCGCATTTCTTCCTGGTCGAATTCCTGCTGGGCCTTCTCGACGAGGGTAAGCAGGTCGCCTTGGCCGAGGATGCGCCCGGCCATGCGGTCAGGATGGAACTCTTCCAGCGCGTCCAGGTGTTCGCCCGTGCCAATGAATTTCACGGGGACACCGGTCACGAATTTGACCGAAAGAGCAGCGCCGCCGCGGGCGTCGCCGTCGAGCTTCGTCATGATGACGCCGTCGAGCTCCAGCCGCTCGTTGAACACCTTGGCGCTGTTCACGGCATCCTGGCCCGTCATGCTGTCGACGACCAGGTACACCTGCTGCGGCGCAACCTGGCGGTCGATCCGCTCGAGCTGCGCCATCAGCTCTTCATCGATGTGCAGCCGCCCGGCGGTGTCGAGAATCACGACGTCCGCCACTTGCTTCTTCGCTTCGCGCACGGCGGCCTGGCAGACCGCGACTGGATCCTTCTGCGTGCGGTCCGAGAAGACGGGAATTTCCAGTTGCTCGCCGAGCACGTGCAGCTGGTCGATAGCCGCGGGGCGCTGCAAGTCGGCGGCCACGAGCATTGGCTTGCGGCCGCGCTGCTTGATCATTCGCCCGAGCTTGCCGGTTGACGTCGTTTTCCCCGAGCCTTGCAGCCCGCACATCATAAGCACGGTGACGTCATTCGTCCCGCGCAAGTGAAGCGAGTGATCCACCGGCCCCATCAGGTTCACAAGCTCCTGATAGACGATGCCGACGACCTGCTGACTAGGGTTGAGCGACTTCAGCACGCGCTCGCCCACAGCCTGCTCCGAGACGCGGGACATAAACTCGCGCACGACCAGGAAGCTGACATCGGCCTCCAAGAGCGACCGCTCGACGAGCTTCAGCCCATCGCGCATGTTCGACTCGGAGAGCTTGCCGTGCCCACGAAGCGTCTTGAGCGCGGAAGAAAGGCCGTCTTGAAGGGCTTCGAACATGGGAGCGGGGAGCAGAGCTTGGAGCAGGGAGTGAGGAATAGCCGCGAGCCGGGCACCATGCCGAAGGCATGTTCGTGCCCGCCGGGCCAACGTGTCACACCGTTTGTTTTTTCAAAGGATTGATCATTTTACTTGAGGTGCGTCGACCGCGACAATGGTGAAGCAATTCCGCGACGGGCCGTTCGCCGCCGGCGACTGGTCGGTCGCGGTTTTATACTGACCCTCGGCCCTCAGCTCTGGACTCTTATGCTGGATGCCATCCAGGTTCGCGGTGCCCGCACGCACAATTTGCAAAATGTCGACGTGGACATTCCGCGCAACCGGTTTGTCGTGATCACGGGTGTGAGCGGGTCGGGAAAAAGCTCGCTGGCGTTCGATACGCTGCTGGCCGAGGGGCAAAGGCAGTATGTGCAAAGCCTGTCGCTTTATTCGCGGCAGTTTTTCGAACAGATGGAGCGGCCGGACGTCGACCGCATTGAAGGCCTGCAGCCCACGATCGCCATCGACCAGCGGCAGGCCGCCCCGAACCCGCGCAGCACCGTGGCTACGATCACCGAGATTTACGACTACCTGCGCCTGCTGGTGGCACGAGTGGGCCAAGTGCAGTGTCCCGAGTGCGGCACGCCGATTGCCCAGCAGACGCTCGCCGAGATCGAGCAGACGATTCGATCCCTGCCGGCAGAAACGCGCGTCATGAGCCTCGCACCGCTGGTGCGCGGCCGGCGCGGCGCGCACCGCGATGTGATCGAGTCGATCCAGAAGGCCGGCTTCGTGCGTGCGCGCATCGACGGCGCGACCTTTCCGCTAGATGACATTCCCGCGCTCGCGCCGCAGAAGATGCACGACATTGAGGCCGTGGTCGATCGCGTTGTGATCCGCGAAGGGATCGATGCGCGGCTCTCGGAATCGGTGCGACTCGCCGCGCGGCATGGGAACGGAGTTGTCGTTATCGTTTATCAAACGCCGGAGTCGAAGTCACAAGCGGCCGGCGAACGGGTGGCTAGGGTCGAGCGCAGCGAGTCCCCAGCTACTCAAAGAACTGGGGACTCGCCTTCGGCGCGGCCCCAGCCACCCAACGACGCGTGGCAGGAGCGGCTGCTAAACACTCGCTACGCTTGTCCAAAATGCGGAACGAGCATCGGCGAAATCGAGCCGCGTACCTTCAGCTTTAACAGCCCGTATGGTGCCTGCCCAACCTGCCACGGGCTGGGCGCCTTGAGCGGGGAGCCGACCCGCTTCGCGGGTGCCCCGGCAGGGAGCAGAGAGTCAGGATCAGCAGATCCGACCAAACTCGCCGCTCAGGACTCCTCGCTCCTCGCTCCTTGCCCCGACTGCCGCGGCTCGCGTCTGCGGCCCGAGGCGCGCTCCGTGAGGCTTGGCGGCTTGGCGGTCCACGAAATCACGGCGCTTCCAATAATCAAGGCGATCGAGTTCTTTCGCGGCCTGGCGTTCGATGCCGACCAGCAGCCGGTGGCCGAGCCAATCGTTGCCGAAATCTTGCGCCGGCTCGCATTCCTCGACCGCGTCGGCACCGATTACCTGACACTCGACCGAGCCGCCGACACGCTCAGCGGCGGCGAGCGCCAACGCGTGCGGCTGGCCACGGGAATCGGCTCAGGGCTCGTCGGCGTATTATACCTGCTCGATGAACCCTCCGTCGGCTTGCATCCGCGTGACAACGAACGGCTCATTGCAGCCCTGCGCGACCTGCAGCAGCAGGGCAACACGGTCGTCGTCGTCGAACACGATGAAGCGCTCATGCGCGCAAGCGATCATCTCATCGACATGGGCCCGGGCGCCGGCAGCCGCGGCGGACGCGTGGTATCGGAAGGAGCTCCGAGCCGCGTGGCGACGCTCGAATCATCGCTTACGGGCAGTTACCTGTCGGGACGACGATCCATTGAGGTACCTCCGCGGAGGAGGATGCTCGATGCTCGATCCTCGATGCGGGATAAGAAGAGGCGAACCATTGAGTCATCCAGCATCGAGCATCCAGCATCCAGCATCAAGATCCTCGGCGCGCGGCATAACAACTTGCAAGACATCGACGTCGATATCCCGCTCCATGCCTTTGTCTGCGTCACGGGCGTGAGCGGCTCCGGGAAAAGCTCGCTGGTTGTCGACACACTGTCGCGGGCGCTTGCGCGCAAATTGCACGGCGCCGAAGCGCGGCCGGTACCCCACCGCGGCCTGCGCGGTGTGAACCATTTGGACCGGCTTGTGGAGGTTGACCAATCGCCGATCGGTCGCACGCCGCGATCCAACCCGGCCATGTACACGGGCGTGTGGAACGACATCCGCCGCGTGTTCGCCGCCACGCGCGAGGCTCGCCAGCGCGGCTATGGTGTCGGCCGGTTCAGCTTCAACACCAAAGGCGGCCGCTGCGAAGAATGCGAAGGGCAGGGCGTGCGCCGGATCGCGATGAACTTCCTGCCCGATCTTGAAGTGACCTGCCCGGTCTGCCGCGGCGCGCGGTTCAACCGCCAAACGCTCTCCGTGAAATTTCGAGAAGGCTCGATCGCCGACGTGCTCGCCATGAGCATCGAAGACGCGATTCGCTTCTTCGAGAATCAGCCGTCAATCCACGGGCTGCTCACGACGCTCGCCGACGTGGGGCTCGGCTATATCACGCTCGGCCAGCCCTCGACAACGCTTTCCGGCGGCGAAGCGCAGCGAATCAAGCTGGCCACAGAGCTCGGCCGGCCGGCGCCTGGCCACACGCTTTACATCCTCGACGAGCCAACGACTGGCCTGCACAGCGACGACATCCGCCGGCTCCTCGCCGTGCTGAACCGGCTGGTCGATCAGGGCAATTCAGTGCTTGTGATCGAGCATAACCTCGACGTGATC
>DASXWB010000964.1:0-2024 GCA_036503915.1 Lacipirellulaceae bacterium
GAGGACTCGTTTACCCATGGCAACTCCAAAATCCATTTGAACGACCAACGACACAAAATGCACAAAGATCGGATACTTGTTTCGTTTTCTTTGTGTCCTTGTTGTCCTTTGTGGTTGTTTCGATTACGCGCTTTTCTCGGAATTTTCTATCTGCTTGAGCAGCGCCTGAAATTCGCCGCGCCAGCGTTCGCCGCCCATCCCGGGGTAGAGCTGGGCGAACGATTGGATGCTTTGCTTGGCTTTCGCCAGGTCTCGTTGGCGCGCGGCACCGCTCTGCTTCATGGCGGCCAGATAGCGGCACTTGGCGATGTTAAATCGTGCTTCAAAGAAGGTATCCCGGTACTTCTGATCGGTCCGCGCAGCCCGCGCCGCCACGTTCGAAATCTTGACCCAGCCCCAGATGCGATTCTGGCCAGTCGAGCGCAACCGGTAGCCGCCGTGGATGGCTCTCTCAAGCCACTTAGCGTCCTCCACCTGGCCGCGCTCTTGATAGGCATACGCGGCCGCGCGCTGCACCGCGAGCGAGGATTCTTTTTCTTTGAGTACGGCGGAAAAGATGTCGAGCGCTTGTTTGTATTGGCCCAATGCGCGCTCGCACTCGCCGAGCTGCACGCGCGCGGCAAGCATCGCGGTGTCGCTCGGCGGCAGCTTTGGGGCCTTCGCGCCGGCTTCAAGAAGTTTTTGGTAAGCGTCGCGGGCTTTCACGAGGTAGTCGCGTGCCGCGCCGGTTGGGGGCTTGATTGGCGAGCTGGCGCCGTTGGCCGAGGCCGAGGCCTGCGGCGAGCTCTGCCGAGCCGACGGCCCGGCTCGCTGCGCGGTGCCGAGGTCGTAGTATGTTCGCGCCAGCCATACGCGGGTCGGCCAGTCTGCTTCGGTCTGACGCGCCGCGATGCGATCGAGAAACTGCGCGAACGCGGCGGCAATTCGTTCCGCCTGGCGACCGCGCCCCGACTCGCGCATCGCCGTAATTTGCTTTTGTAGCTCGATGCCCAAGCCGACGTAAATCCGCGTCAACTGCTCCGCAGCGCCGCCCTCCGCCCCTGATGTCTGCACCGCCTCCTCGAGCGCCTTCATCATGGCGACAGCTTTCTCATCTTGCGGCGGCGAGACCAGCACGTACGCGCGCAATGCCGCCTTGTATGTTTCAACAACGAAGGCCGGACGCGACGCAACCAAATGCCCCTGGTTCACAAGGGCCAGCGGGCCAACCTCTTTGTCCTCCAGCAGCTTGATCGCGTCGTCGTACTCTTCGTCGCTCAAGAGGGCCTGCACGAGATACAGACCGGCTGCGGCCACAGTTTCGCTCACGCTGCCCGCTGCGCGCGAAGCCTCAAATCCATCGCGCATGTATTCGACTGCCGATTGTTTGAGCTTCGTAAGCGTGGCCTCGTCCGGCCGACTGGCCCCGCTCGCCCGCGCGAGTTCCAGATAGCGAATCCACATCGCGTTGCCGAGCTGAAGCGCCAGCCGCGGACGCGATTGCTCAGAAGCGGAGCCCAATAACTTTTCGGCTTCCTCGATGCGATCGCTGCGAATGGCGAAGCTTACGAGCACGTTGAAGGCGGCGTCGGCATCGTCGGTGCCTGGCCAGCGGCGTGTGATGAACTCGGCCATACCGGCCATGCGCCGGGCTTCGAATTCGGTTGCGGCGTTATCACCGCCGGCCGCGGCGGCCTTGCTGTAGAGCTGCTCGAACGAGGCCATCGACAATTTCGCGGCCGAACTCGCCGCCGGGTGATCGGGATAGCGACGCGCAATGAATTCGCCCAGCACTGCGGCACGATAATAGTCCTCCGCCTCCCAATACAGCCAGCACAGAAAATAGCGCACCTCGTTGACCAGCTTCGGGTCAGTGCCGTCTTCGATAAGCGTCGTGGCCAGGCGAAAATAATGCCGGGCGTCCTCTTTACCTTGCTGCATCTGGCTCTTGAGCTCGGGCACGCCCTCCGGATTGTTCTTCTCAGCAGTGGGCAGGGCGAGCCGGGCAGCGTTGTAGGAAGCTAATGCATCCTTCCCGAGGTCGT
>DASXWB010000965.1:0-2116 GCA_036503915.1 Lacipirellulaceae bacterium
CCGATGATGCCGACGACCTCGCCCTTGTTGATCTCGAAGGATACGTCCCTGAGTGCCCACACTGGCCGGTGGTACTCGCGGCGCGTGAAGATTTCCTTGAGCAGGTCCATCGGCTTGTTGTAGACCTTGTACAGCTTTGACAGCTGCTCACCCTTGATGGCCACCGCAGGTGCGGAACTCATGCGCCCTCTCCTCGTGTGTCGGTTTACTCCCCTCTCCCCCTGTGACGCAGCTGAAAAAGTCTGCGACCGTGGGGGAGCGAGAGTTTGTTCGAGTTTTTCATGAACCTCGTTCTGCTGCAATCCGGCGTTGGTCGCCTCGTGGAGGCCCGCGTGGCGCTCGGGACGGGCGGGCGCGGGCCTTGGCCTCGGCGTTTACGCGCTCGGCAGCGACGCGGCGCGCACCTTCCCCGTCGCAGGCCGCTCCGGCGGCGTCTGCAGTTTCACCAGACGCTTCAGGTTCACGGCTATCCCCGTCAGCAACGCTTGACGCAGCACCTTCGACAAGCCGCGGTAGCGCGCCTGACGCAGGTCGTGGCGATTCACCAACTCCGCCAACTTCCGTTCGATCGCCGGATGCTCCTTACGAACTTGCGCGTACGCCGGTGTTTGGGCTTTCGCTTGGGCCGCCTGATACTCGGCTTCGTAATCGTTCTTGACGACCGTGCGGCTCTTCGTCTGGGGATCGGCCAAGCACTTGTCGCGCAGAGCACAGCCGCCGCACTGCTTCTTGGCGAAGCGGAACTTCACGCCCGTGTCGTTCGTGTTGCGCTCGTGCTGCGTCGTCGTTTGACCCGCCGGGCACGTCAGCGTCTTGCGGTCTTCGCTGAGCGTGAAGTCGGCCGGGCTGAACACCGTCAAGGCCACCCGTGCGGTCGGCGGCGTGAAGACTTCCAGCTTCAGGCCCTCGGGATCCGTCAGTTCCCGCAGCACTGCGCCGCGATAGCCGGCGCCGTCGATGGAGATGGCTTCGACGTCATTGCCCTGCGCGGCTTCCTCTTGGGCGATCAAGTAGGCGGCATCGCTACCCTCGTCGCCGTTGGCGGGCAAGACGTTGATGCCGGTAATCAGCTCGCTGTCGGCGTCCATCGTCACGTCGGCCAGGTAGCCAGCGAAGAAGTCGCCGTGCTTGCCGCAACGGGCGTCAGGATCGTAGACGCTGAGCAGCTTGTCCGATGCCTGGGGATCGTCGCGGTCAGCCAACACCTTGTGCGCCAACGCCAAGGCCGCACGCAGTTTGTCTTGCGCCTTGGCGGCGCCGTCGCGAAACGCGGCGCTGGCGGGCAGTTCGTCCGCCCACGCCAGCACTTCGCGCAAATGCTGGACGCGCAAGGCCAGCCGCTCGACGTCGGGCAGATCTTCGCTGCGGGCACACCACACATCGACCTGCTGCCATTCCGCCGCCACCTGCTCGGCGGCAAAGGGCTCGGCCGTTTCGAGCAGGCGATCGCGCATCTGGGCCACCAAGGCAATCGTGGTCGGCAGGGCGAGGTTGGCGATCAGGTGCGTGGCGTCCTTGAGCCGCAAGCGATCCTTCACCAGTCCCCGCTCGCGTGCCTGACCCAGAACGCCGTGGAAAATCTCTTGCAGCGTCTCGGCACCGACGCGGTCGCGGAAATAAGTCATCGACGTGGGATGAGGCAACACGGAGTCGCTGCCCAGATTGAGAAACAGCCGATGGGCCATGTTGACTTGAACCTGGCGCATGAGTTCGCGGTCGGACCAGCGGTAATGAATGCTCAACAGCTCGAGCTTCAGCATCAGGACCGGGTCGAGGGCCGGCCGGCCCGCGCCCGGCGCATAGTGGCTGGCCAAAAGCGGACGAAACCGCTCAAAGTCGATCACGCCCGGGAGGCGGCGCAGGAAATGATCCTCCGGCACCAGGCGCAGGAACAGTTGCCGCTCGAAGTCGGTCAGCGGCGTGTATTGCTCAAGCTGCAACATGACTCACCAACCTCCACGGTGGAGGTTTCATTATAACCTCTCCCTCCCGCGGGACTTTTTCAGCAGTCTCCCTGTACTCAGGGGGAGAGGGGTTGGGGGTGAGGGGGTGTGTTTTCCCCTCTCCCCTGGCGGGAGTGGGGCTGGGGGTGAGGGGGACAGGATCGGGCTTGACG
>DASXWB010000966.1:0-2418 GCA_036503915.1 Lacipirellulaceae bacterium
GCACGAAGTCGATTACGGCGCGATCGTCATCCGAGGGGGACGCGCCGGCTTTGGCAAGGAGCGCCTTGCCAAGCTGCTCGCGGGTGTGTTGCTTGTTTGCCGAGAGGCCGAGGATGCTGCCGACCGCAACGACGCTTCCTCCCCCGAGATCCACCTCGGTGGTCGGCGTGATTTCGACGCCGTCGAACTGGCCTTCCATCACACCAGGGGCGCGGACCACCTCCAATCCGCCCTCTTTGGACTTCTTAGCAATTTCATCGATGACCGGGCCCATAACGGTGTCCATCTTCGCGGCGTGATCGCGCATCGATTGGAGCTGCTTGGCTTCCCAGGAGCCGGGAGTGGCGCGTTTGAGGGCGTCGTCGATCAGCGCGATATTGGCCTTGAAGTCGTTCACCATAATCTGTCCGGGACCGGCCGGGCGCATATGCATGTCGACGTGGAAGTCGGGCTGGGGCACGAAGATGAGCTGATCGCGCGGGATTTCCGTATCGGCCGCGTAGATGTCTTTAACGAGATCGACCTTTGCCAGGAAGAGCTTGGCTTCCTTTTCCTTGTTGGCCGTGCTGGTGGCGGACGCGGGCATCATCCCGGCTGCATCCAGCTGCTGGATGGTCTGCGTAACCTCGTCGGCGTCGAACGTCATCGTGCCCATGCGTTTGGCGACGTTGGCCGGATCGAATTCGGGAACCTTTGCCGGATCCTTGTCATATTCCTCCTGCAGGTGAAACACGGAGACTAGGACGCCGTCGCGCCCGATAACGCCATAGGGCTGGCCATTGGGGAGCGTGCCCACGAGCATGTTCCCGCCCTCGTTGTATGTGCGAGTGGTGACGACCTTCTTGCCCGTGGCCTTCGCTAGGGCCTGGGCGCTAAGATGCTCTTTGCGCGAGGCCACGGCGCCTTGCGCGGAGCCCTCCTCGACCAGTCCGCTGGGAAACTCGTCGCTGCCCGGATCGTTGTGCTTTTGCGCCGCCGTGTGGTGACCCTCGCGGGCGAAGCCGGGGTCGCCGGGCTTTAGTTTCAATGCGGTGGTGAAGCGATCGAGCTTGGTGAGAGCACCGCGCGAGATTTCAGGCGTCGTGCGAATCGTCGTACCGTCGGTGCTGAGCCACTTGTTGTCTTCGCTCCAGATGTAATCCGACTTGTCGGCGGGCAGGACTTCGACGAACTTTTCGAGCTCTTTGACGTCGGCGATGGTGCCCGCCATGTCGGCCGCAATTCTCGTTTTCAGGTCGTCGATTATTTTTTTTGTGGCCGCGGCGTCGGCACCTTTTTTAATTTGCAACACGACTTTGAAGTTCTGCTGCTTGGCTTGCGCGATAAGGTCGCGAATATAATCCGCCTGGATGGAGTCCCTTTGGTATTCGCCCGACATATGGACCTTTTTGATCCGGGCGCTGGCGTCCTCTGCGCCGGGCGAATCCTCCTTCAAGTTCGGAAGGTAGACACCGATGGAATTAAGCGCTTTGCCGACGGCCATGCTCTGCTCTGGGAATTTTCCCATCGCTTTGCGAAGTTGCTCTCGTTCGGCTTTGAGATCGGCCGGCCGGGGACTTGCGTATAAAGTGTTCAACACTTCGACGGCAGTGATCTGAACGTCGGGCGACAGCGCCTTAACGGCATCCTGAAATGCTTTCAACTGGCTGGCGTCGGTTTTCAGTTTGCTGACGACGTCCTTCATCGCCTTGTCGAGTTTTTTCTGCGCTTCCCGCTCCAGATCCTTCACTTTTTGGTCGATTTGATCAATCTGGAGCTTAATGGCATCCAATCGCTTTTGTTCGGTCGGCGAGATATCGAAGTCGTCCAAGTACGATAGCGCGAGGACGCCCAAATACCGGCCGCGGAACTCGACAGCTTGTTCCATTATCGTCTTAGACATGTCGCACACGCCTTTTCATGAAGAGATGCCAATTCGATCAGACACTGCGGCACAGCGGGCTTAGCCGGCGGATTGCAGCTCCGCGAAGAATTTCTGCAGATCTTGCTCAAGCGCGGTGAGCTCGGCGACAAATTTTTCGCGGTTGCCGGAGGCAGCACCTGGAGCCCCAGGTCCCGTGGCAACTACTCCTTCGTCCTCGGGATCCGGGTCCGTATCTTCGATGGTCTCGCCGCCGGGGAGAATGAGCTTCAGCTTGCGGAAGTACAAGCTCTTATCGTTGCGCAGGAAGCGGCGGCCGAGCTTGATGACCTGCGGCGGCTCACCTGCGCTTTCTTCCAACCGGAAGACGAGCGTTTTCTTTTGCTCCGGATCGGAAACGGCGTAACCGTAGGTCAAAAGGCGGTTGCTGAACTCGCCGGTTCGCTTGAGGATTTTGAACAGCCGTTCGGGATTGCCCTTTCTGGCCAGCACCAGTCGGCTGGCTTCGGGAGTTTGGGTGTTCAGGCCAAAGCTGAAGCGGAGCTCCTTGCCTCCGC